>JAUIKE010000034.1 GCA_030430845.1 Bacteroidia bacterium
TTTTTTAATATTCTCCCGGACAGCAAACTTCAGTTTGCCCGGACAGCGAGCTTTAGCTTGCTGAAACTCGATGGAGTTGATATTCAGATGAGCAAGCTAAAGCTTACTCTCCTTGCAAGCTGAAGCTTGCTGTCCAATTTATTTATCTTCAACAAAAATCCCCCTTTCATTTAAATATTCTTTGGTGACGGGCCGGCCTTGGAGGTCGTAGTACTGCCAGTTGGGAGCTCTTTGGGCAGTAGCAAAAGGTAATATGTCAGTACGAAAATATTTATTCTCTATTTCTTTACAACCATCATAAGCACCTAGAGCAAGAAGCGCTCCATTTGGGTACCAATACGTCCATTTTCCTTTTTTTATGGCAAATAATAAGCCTCCATGGTTGTGTTGGTAAAAATGGGTATCATAACCCCCTTCTGACTTCTTTTGTCCATTTTCATAGTAGTAAATCCAAAGGCCAGTTTTTCTGCATTCTTCCCTACCTCCTACGATATCCCCTTTGCCTGAAATTTGTCCGTTAGAGTGATATTCGGTATAAGGACTTTCATTCACAAACTCTGCATTGTTAAACTTCAAAGCTAATTTTATCCGACCATTTGGATGAAATAAAGTGTAAGTGCTATCCAATTCTCCTTTCTTTAAATGATACTCTAATTTTTTATGGCCATTTGAGTAGTAGGAAATAGCTGGGCCATGTCTTTGGCCCTGGTTATTGAAGTGGTGTTCCGCAATAATATTACCCTCGTTGTCCCAACTTTTTTCAACACCAACAGTAATTCCAATACCACAGCATTGCTCCTTTTGATAGTGTCTTTGAGCTTGGTAAATCAGGATTCCCTTGTGGTTCCAGTTTTGAATTTTACCATGAGATTGTCCCTTATAAAACTCAAAAGAGACCCTTTTTTTTCCTTGGAAATCGAAAATTACCATTGGGCCGTGCACTAAGCTATCTTTTACATGGAAAAAATGGGCAACCCTTGATGTATCCTGCTCATAAAAACTGATCCACTTTCCATCTCTCGGAAAAGCCGGACGCCCTTTCCAGGAGGTTAGATATGGAGTTACATTTTCCATTGTACTATCCTGATCCTCATATCTCCAATACTCCTCACCCTCATAAATCACCTTCTCAGGAGGTCCCTCCTGGGCGGATAGGTAAATAGGAATGATGATAAAAAAGAAAAAGGTGCTTGGTTTCATAGGTTTAGTTTTAAAAAACAGGGTGACTAATGCTCTTTCCCTTGATAGATCCACATTGACTGAGTTTCCCCAGCTCTTTCGAAGCCCATTTTTTTATAAAAATCGATGGCGCGGCCGTCAGCCACCAGCATCTGCATATGGAAATGGCGGTATTTTTCCTGTAGTTTTTCTACGATCATCTGGCCGATACCTTGTCCCTGGTAGTCAGGGTGCACAAGCAAGTGAGGGTAATACACGACCAGGTGGCCATCCGAAATGGCGTTGCCCAACCCTACTAGCTTGTCGTCCTCCCAGGCGGTGACGAGGGCGTGGGAATTCAGGAGGGCTTGGTATAATGCATTGGGTTTCTCGGCGGCACTCCAGTGGTTGGCCTGATAGAGGCGGAGGATCTTTTCGCGGGGAATGTTTTTGTTGATGGAGATGGTAATCAATTTTTTTCTTTAATAACGAAGGAGTACTGGTTTTCAATATGTATGTGCAGGGGAAGATATGTCATGATTAGACATGACATATCCTTTTTTTGGACATGGCATGTAGTGTTAAATATTGATAACCAGTTAATTGTGTCTATTCCGAGACATGACATGTCTAGACATGTCATGTCTCGGAAAACAGAATTTAATAAATCGACATTTTTTGCAAATACCTGTCCTTTCTAATATAAAGCAGGATCAGATATTCGCCCTCTGGCAAATCGAACTCTAATCTGGATCCTTTACTAATTGTCAGGCTTGGAATTAAAGTCTCCCCCTCTGAATTTGCGAGGCTGAAATCGGCGGTAGGGGACGCATCTTCCCAGTTGATTTGCAGCTTTTGAGTGCATGAATTAGGTGAGATTTCAAACTGGAGCTTAGAACCAGCGGTATTTGAAAGCTTCAATGTCCTTTTTGCAGCTGTATGCCCCTTCGACTCTTTCTCCGCCTTTCTCATTTTGCTGTGAGGATCGTAGGCATCCGGTAAGTCAATACTTGCCACAACTTCCTTTAAAGGGGAGATATTAGAAGTTTGTCCTCTAAGCAAGCCGGTAAAGCAGCAGGAAAAAAACAGCAGGATGATCAGGCATTTGTTGAAAGAAGCAAGTGTTTTCAGGCTATGGTCCATTGAAGTGTTCATGTCTTTGATTTCTTGTGGTTAAACTTTGATTGCTTTTATTCCTGTATCGGATGAGGGAGGAAAAGGTCATCAAAGGGGGTGCAAAAAAGTTTGAAAGACATGACATATCTAGACATGTCATGTGCCTCCGAAAAGGACATGTCATGTGTTTGAGAGTGCTGATGGTCAATTTGTTATCTTCTTTTTTAAGGACATGTCATGTCTAGACATGACATGTCTCGATAAACAATCTCCATACCTCAATCGTTATTTCTTCATCCACCATATTCCACTTTTCTATGTATGAAAAATTAAGACACTACATCTCCTCCATCGTTCCTTTCACTGATGAGGAATGGGCCGCCAAATTGCCATATTTGACTGTCCATGAAATGAATAAGGGAGACTTCCTCGTGAAAGAAGGGCAGGTTTGCAGGGCCGTGTATTTTATCGATTCGGGTATGTTCCGGACCTATAATCTGGTCGGCGATAAAGAAGTGACGACTAATTTTTTCTTTGAGGGTAGCTATGCTTCGGATTATGTTAGTTTTATCACCCAAACTCCTTCTAAAGAATATATCCAGGCCCTCGAAAATTCTGTCGTCATTAGTTTTCCTTATGATCGCATGCAGGAATTGTACGAGCAATATCCTGCTTACCAAAAATATGGTCGCCTGACCGCCGAAAAGATCTTTACCAATATGTACCGCCGGCAGCAGGAATTCCTTTTTTTCTCCCCGAAAGAACGCTATCTGAATTTGTTAAAAAAGCGGCCGAAAGTAATCCGGCACATTCCACAGGTATACATCGCTTCCTATCTAGGCATTACGCCCGAGTATTTGAGTCGCATTCGGAGTGAGTTAAAAAGCGAGGCTAATTTTTCTTAAAAAATGTCAATGCGCCGGAATATTTTCCAGCTTACTTTTGTCGGGAACCTAAAAATATTCAAACCATGCACCCGATCGTCCAAAAATGGCTGCCAAGAATCATAGGAACTCAGATCAATGTTATGAGTTGGGTGGCGCCGAAAAAAGCTGGTCGAAAAGCCTTCGATCTATTTTGTACTCCTCGCAAGGGCAAACTTCGGCCCAGAGATGAGCAATACCTGGCTACGGCTGAGGATAATTTGCAAATCGACACGCCTCACGGGAAAATTCAAACCTACAGCTGGAATAATACAGGGGAACAAACTGTCTTGCTCATGCATGGCTGGGAGTCTAACTCAGCTCGCTGGCGCTTTTTGATTACCCAATTGCTCGAACAGAATTATCGGGTGGTGGCCATGGATGCGCCCGCACACGGGCAATCCGAGGGTACATTGTTCCACATGCCAAAGTATGCCGAAACGATTCATGATGTGATGCAACATTATCAGGTGGATCATATGGTCGGCCACTCCGTTGGTGGGATGGCTACTATGTATTATTTGTCAAATAATGATTATCCCGACATCTCTAGTGTTATCATCATGGGTGCACCGGGTGAATTTGAACCCATACTGAAGCAATTTTTTACTTTTCTAAGGCTGTCGGGGCGCTCCAGGAAAGTCATCTATCGGTTTTTTGAGCGAAAATTTGGTCATCACCCGAGTTACTTTTCCATTGATACTTATGGGAAGGATCTTTCCATACCGGTGCTGGTAATTCATGATAAACACGATAAGGTGATTCCATTTAAAGCCAGTAGTTCTTATATGAAAAAACTGGAAGACGTTCAGTTGATGAGGACTCAAAAATTAGGGCATAGCTTGCAGGATCAGGCCGTTTTTGAGAAAATTCTGCATTTTTTTGAAGAGAAAGAGACGGTCAAAAATTAAGTGACGGATGCATGGCGGCCGTCGGCCGCCATGCATCCGTCACTTATTAATTCTACCATCCTCCATTTGAATGATCCGGTCAGTTTTTTCGGCAAAATCAGGGTCGTGCGTGACGATGAGTAAGGACAACCGCTCGTCCTGACTCAGTTTTTTGAAAATATTGAATACGTTCTCGGAGTTTTTTTGATCCAGGTTGCCGGTGGGCTCATCGCCCATGATGATCAGCGGATCGTTGATCAGGGCGCGGGCAATGGCGACTCTTTGCTTTTCTCCGCCGGAAATCATGGAGGCTTTTTTATGAGCCAGATGAGGGATCCCTAGCATATCCAGTTTTTCCAAAGCGTCTTTTTTAATCTGAGCATGGCTTTTTTTCGCCAGTTTGCGGGCAGG
Organism: Bacteroidia bacterium; assembly: GCA_030430845.1. Taxonomy (GTDB): domain Bacteria; phylum Bacteroidota; class Bacteroidia; order Chitinophagales; family Saprospiraceae; genus JANQPA01. The sequence goes on from JAUIKE010000034.1 coordinate 4,499, forward strand.
GAACATGACATTGTCCAAAACCGAAAATTCGGCCAGCAGATAGTGAAACTGAAACACAAAGCCGATCATTTCATTCCGGACCCGGGCTAAGTCTTTTCCGGACTTTCCTGTTAGTTTTTCTCCGCCTAAAAACAATTCGCCCTCATACTCCCGGTCCATAGTGGATAAAATGTACAAAAGGGTGGATTTGCCGCAACCGGATTTTCCCATAATAGATACAAACTGCCCTTCCTCTATCGAAAAGTAAAGGTCTTTGAGCACGTGGAATAACACAGGTTTTTTAAAGTATTTATTGATCTTTTTTGCTTCTAGTATAGGTGCCATCCTCTATTGTTATTGTCCTCTAATGATTTTTACCGGATCGATGTCCTGGGCTCTGCGGGCCGGCAGGTAGCCGGCCAGGAATGTAGACACCAGCGCAAAGATGATTGCGATCCCATAAAACAAGGGGTTGAAATTAACCGGATAGGTGTTAATGGTAGGCAGTGCCTCCGTTTCAAAGGGGGCATTGTCAATCATCACTGAGCAGGCATATCCCAGTACCAACCCCAGCAAGCCTCCTACCAGTCCGATGATCAGTGCCTGGAAAATGAATATTAGCTTTACATCCAGGCCTGAAAAGCCGGTGGCTTTTAAAATGGCAATGTCATTCATTTTTTCGTAAATGAACATATTCAGAATATTGTAAATCCCAAAGCCGGCCACTAAGAGCAGCGTAATGGACACCGCATAAGTGATCAGGTTGCGGATGGTGGAGCCGGTATCGAATTGTGCATTGGCCGTTTTGATATCGATGGCCGTGATTTGATAAAGCCGGCTGATGGTCGTAGCCATTTCCGGTGCTTCTTCCATGTCCCAGAGCTTGAGGTTGATGTCGGAAATGTAGTTGTTGCCCTCCCCAAGGATCTGCTGGGCCATTTTTAAATTAACGTAGCTTTGAACATCATCCACTTCAGCCAGGCCGCTCTGAAAAATTCCAACGATCTTTAATGGGAAAACACCTCTTCCCGGGCTGGTTATCTGAATCCGACTGCCTACCGAGAGAGACATTTTTTCTGCCAGGCCTGCACCCAATAAAATGCCGTTGTCTTGTTTCAGAAGCTCTTCCGGACTTCCTTCTACAATGTAATCTCTAAAGTTGAAAAGTCGTACTTCGTCCATTACCTGTATGCCGTTTAACAGGCCGTTGAGTTCAATGGGGCCGGCGATGTAAAACACCTGGGCAGATACCTGGGGCGTAACGCCTCTGACCCGCGCATCTTTTTTTAGATCCGAAATCAAGGGAAGGGCATTGTGAATACGAGCCTGGCTGTTTTTAGGCTTTACAGAACGAATGATGTTGAAGGCCGTGCTGAAGCCAGGTGCCTTTTCTACAGGCTGCTGATCGCTGGGTTTTATCTCATTGAAAATATGGATATGAGGGGTTCTGTTGAGGATCAGCCCATCGAGTAAGCCATTCAGGCCCGTCATGAAGCCCATCAGGATGATGAAGGTGCCTATACCAAAGGTGACGCCAAGGGCCGCCACGCTAGTTTGTTTGAACCTGGATAAGAGATTGGTTTTAGTGATGTCGAGCAGAAGCCGGATATTCGTTTTCATGACCTAAGGTTTCAATATTTCAGTGCCGGAGTCGATGCCGGAGAGGATTTCGACTCTATTAATATTCCGATCGCCGATGCGGACGTTTACCTCCCCTGAGTCTGTCAGTACCTTATTATTGGGGAGTAAATAACTGGTCGGAATGGTTAAGGCCTTCGGTTTTCGGGCAATGATGATATTGGCCTCTCCGGAAAGGCCGGAAAATAAGCGGGGAGGAGGTTGCCGAAACCGGGCTTCAGCTTTGAAGGTCTGGGTTAGGCTGTTTTTGGTAGGGTAAATTTTGTTCACAAAGGCCGAAAAGGTTTGCCCTTCAAAGGCATCCAGGGAGATGATTACTTCCTGGCCGGTTTGGACCTGCGCGATATCCACTTCATCAATTTGCATCTCGATCAGAAAGGAATCGGTTGCACCCACCTCTGCCAGTGGCTCCTGAGGGTTGATCAATTCACCTTCATTTTTGTGCAGGACATACACACGGCCGTTGATCTTGCTCAGGATACTGAAATCCTGTAAACTATTGACGGATTTTTTTAATTCATTCTGGCTTTGGCGAAGACTGTTTTCCAGTTCGAGCTTGCTTTTCTGCCATTTTTTATTTTGGGCTTTTAATTGATCGAGACTTAATTCATATTTCAGTTGTTTACTTTCTAATTCTGCTTTTGAGCCAATATTTTGCTCCCAGAGCCGCTTTTGGCGGAAGTAATTGAGGGAATCCATTTGAAGCTGCTTTTTGGCCGATTCCATTTCTTCTTCTAAAAGAGAAAGCTGACTGGCTTTCCCACTCAGGTTCTCTTTCGCCAGGTCGGTCTTTAATTGGGCGGACGAAACAGTCAACTTCTGATTAGAGGCTTTGATTCTCGCTAAAAGCTGCCCTTCCGACAAAGTATCACCCTCCTTGATGTACAGGCGTTCAATCGTTCCACTCACCTCGGGAAAAACGGAGTATAAATCATCCGGCTGTACCAGTACGGAAGCATAAACTGAAATGACCAGTTCTTCCACCTGGGGGAGGGTTTTTTCTGGTTCAGCAGTACAAGAAAAAAGGGCCAGGGCTATGCCGAGACTGAAAAGAAGAGCAAATAAGCGGTGACTTGTGCGAAAAGACATTTCTACTTAGAGGTTTGTTGATACGTGAAAGTTAAGGTACTGCAGGAGGGCATCTTAAACAATGACGAACGTCAGAGTAGAAAATAATATTCCATGTTACTTACTTCCATTCGGCTTAATCGGCGATGCTGCAAAGGCCGCAACGATTATTGTAAGGATGGTGCAAAATAACCCTATAACGAAGAGGCTTGTCGACCATTCCATCACATAAAAAGCCAATATGCCAAGCACTATATTTACAAATCCTCCAAACATCTCAATTTCTCCGATTCGATTCGCAATGGCCGTTTTATCCCTGAGTTGCGATTCTTTGAAGCCTGCAATGAGATGGTGGTTTTTATTCACCCGGATCGAATAGCCCAGGTAAAAAATGACCATTCCAATAGCAAGAATAATGGTTGGAAGCATCCAGGGGAATTCCATATTGAGTATTTTTTGATAGGAGAATTATATAATAAGGCCAAATGGCAATTTAAATCTTTCAATTGCTGGTTTTAATAATAAAATCGAGGATATATCTGGATAATACATCCGGCTCAGTGATCATAGGCAAATGCCCCGACTGTTTAAGGATGACCAGTTCTTTGTTTTTTTCCTCCGTTCCTATTTGACGAAAAATATTCTGGGCGTCAAAAACCGGTACGTTGGTGTCATACCGACCGCAAATAAACAGGACAGGCGTTTGAATGTCCGATACTTGCTCGCTCAAAACTAAATGCTCAAACTCTTTGGAAAAAAACGAGGCGTGCTGGTTTTCATTGGTGGTGCTAAAAAGCGGATTACCCTGTGAAAAAAAGGTATACCCTAGCAAGCGTCCAATACTGCCAGTATTCAGCTTAAAACGATTGGTTTTTTCTGCCATATCGACAAGTTCTTCTACCTTTTTTACCAGTCTAAGGCTGTCCTGCTTACAGGCAATAGGGTCTTGGTTTTCATTACAATTATAATCACTTTTAAGAGCCTCATAGTCGTTGATCAGCCCCTCTGAGACCCACTCATCCAGCCAGTAAGGCAAAAGTTGGCCTTGATAACTCGCTTGATTTTTGCGATCAAATGCGCCTTCGATGCTGATAAAACCTTGGATGTTTTGACGATAATCCGGGTTCCCCAGGTAAAACATACCCAGGGCACCTCCGTAGCTGTAGCCCATCAAATATATACGACTAGCCTGATGCTCCTTTTTTAGAACGCTAATGATCCTGTTGAGGTCTTCACTGAGCTGCAGAAGGTTAAGCGTGTTAGTGTCGTAGGTTCCCTGAGTATTTCCTCCACCCCGCTGATCGTAATAAACCACCGCATAATGCGGCTCTAAGAATTTTCTGAAAAAAGGAAAAAGACTCCGATAGCTGTGACCGTCTCCTGCCGGGCCTCCGGCCAGAAAAATAATATAGGTGTCTGCTCCAGTATCTCCGCTGATCTTGACGGGCATAACGGCTCCTTTGTTTTTGACAAAAAAGAAGCTAGTGTTTCGCTGGCAGGCAGAAATCATTAAACAGAACAGTAGGATAAAAACAACATTCTTTTGATTAATGAAATTGAAGTCCTGCATCCAGTGCGAAGTTAAATACGCCCTTTTGATTGAAGGGACGAAGGTGAAGCAATGTTGGTTTGATGGTCCAAAAATTGGCGCCCAAGTCTCCATTGATGTTTTTTCCCAGGCCCAAAGCGGCTGTCTTCAAAAAATGATTTCTGCTAAAGGATCTTTTCGCAATTATACCTTGTTCGGCATCAAAATCATATACAGTATTGGGTAAAAACGTTTTTAAGTATCCCGCGCCGAAGAAAATCTCTTTATTTAGGCCATTCTGCTTTCTACTTCTTAAGCCTAGTTCAAGTGTAAAACCGGTCCCAATCTGATTTCTTCTGTGGTAGTAAAAAATAAAATTAGCGGCTCCTACAATTTGGTTGAGCTGATCAGTAGTTGAGGCTTTTTGAAGATCCGCCAGCGGATATTGGAGACCGAGTTTTATTCCGGGATGCGTACCAAGTATGCCAAAATAGGAAATGTTAAACTGTATTCCCTTCTGATGAGTATCTTGAGCGTAAAGACCCTTTGAGATGAGCATTAAAAAAAGTAAAAGGAGCTTAGTTTTCATATGCTGAAGGGATTGGCTGAATGCTTAGATAGGCTTATTCTTTTACCCACTCTACTTCGATCTTCTTCTTTTTGAGTTGCCGGGCCAGGCTCTGAGCGTCTTCTTTTTTTTGACTGAGGGTAAAGCTTCTGATCCGGCCGGAATTGGTGAGGGCTCGGGCCACGAAAAAGCCTTTTTTATCTTGCCGAATCCGCACTTCTTTTATTTCGGTAAAAAGAAACTCCTTTTTGAAGGTAACTTTTCGGATCACAAAGCCGATCACCACCACCCACAAGGCAAGGACGAACACACCGAAATAGAAGTAAAAGTAATTTTCTGTTGCCGGATACTGGACAATATTTAAAATGCCATAAAAACACCAGACCAGGGAGGATACGATGAGTAAATTTCGGTTAAAAGTGGAATCGTCCTCGATTGTCAAGCCGGATTTGCTGATTGTCAAGCTGCCTTTTTTAATATCAATGGTTTTGTCCATCATAAAATTCACTGTTTTTTCTTGTCGAACAAAAATACAAATCCGGTCCAGCTATCCTCTTTTTTTTCTATTAATTGATAATCCCCTTTGGTGTATGCAGCAATGGTGGTTTTCCAAAAATGAAAAGCCCTTGTGTTGAAATCATTGACTGTTACTTCCCAGGGCCCTGTATGTTTGGAAAATATTTGCTGGGCAACTTCTTTTCCTATTCCCCGTCTTCTGTATTTTCTCAAAATAAAAAATTCAGCGAGCGCTTTGGTGTTCGGGTTGGTTGAATGAACCAGGTGCCCATTGACCAATACAAACCCGGCAATGTTGTTGTCTACTAAAATAATAAAAGGCTCCCTTTTTTCTTCTATCCAGTAGAGGTCCAGATAGCGATAATCAAACAGTCCATGCTCGTTGACATCGTCTCCTGAGAGCTCGCTGAAATCATATTGGTATAATTCCATTAGGTTTCTCAGTACTTGTTTTTGCTCAATGGGCACTTTTTTAATCGCTATTTTCATGACAGGATTTTTTCCTATCAATCCGTATTTTGGGAAAAAAGTTTATTAGGTGGCTAATTTGAAGTCGCGAATCACTCCTTTTCCAGTTTCTCAATTTTTTTGATGTTGCCTTCTACTGGAGAAACCGTTACGGATTTACTGTTCTCAGTGACGTAAAAAACATACAGGCTGTTGTGGTCAATGAGGTGGACCGGAAGTTCTTCCCCATCGTTAAAGGTTAGCTGATAATTGATTTTCAGGCTTCCGGCTTCCAGCCGATCCTGCATTTTTTTGCCGCCTCCCAGGCCATATCCGAAATAAGCAGAAAAAATGGTGACGGCTATAAATAAGATCATCACTTTGTTAGGTTTCAAGGACACCTTTTTTTTCGTCCAGTGGACTGTTTCTTCATTATCGGACACCTTTTTTTTATTTAAAAAGGAGGTCAGCATTAGGCCCAAGACGGGAGTGAGGAAAATGACGATTGGAAAAGCCAAACTTTTGGTCAGATAAATAATAGGGCTCAATATAACATCAACAATAGTAGAATACTCCAAAATATTAATACCCAAAAACCCAAAATAGATGGAGTCTGTTGTAATACCTAATAGGAGGAGATATATGTATCCCAAAGAGAGATAGTCCTGGATACTTCTTTGAGGCTGGTTTTTTATTGAAGCTTTTTCTTCCATTTTCGAGATTGTTTTTTAGCCACTGAAAAACGCTGATTTGCACTGTTTATTTAAATATCAACAGCGCAAATCAGCGTTCATCAGCGGCCTTGATTTCCAGCTGAGAAAAATCAGAAACCGTTTGATGCTCCGAACATGCCTCTGTTCCGGGCCTCACCAATTGCACGGTTTGAAATCCCGCGGCTTTGGCTGCATCCAATTCTTCTTTGACATCTGACAGGAAGAGAATATTTTCAGCAGGCACGTCCAGTTTTTGTTCAATATTCCGATAAGAATCCACTTCCCGTTTGTGCCCGACTCGGGTGTCAAAATAAGCAGACAGGTAGGGTGTCAGATCTCCTTTTTCTGAAAAACCGAAGAGCAGCTTCTGAGCTTCTACAGAGCCGGATGAATAGATGCCCATTTTTATACCGGCCTCTTTCCATTTTTCCAACACCGGCACGACATCATCGTAAATATGTCCTTTATACTCGCCCTTTTCATAGCCATTTTTCCAAAGATATCCTTGCAAAGCTTTCAGGGCCGTATGCTTTCTGTCTTCTTTGATCCACTGGAGGAGTTGCTCAACGGCTTCCTGGTCGGAAAGCGCTTTTTGATCCTCTTCCTGTACGGTCTTTTTTACATCTTCTAGTGCCTGCTGAATCTTTGAATCATTCATGTTCGACCGAACAAAGCTTTCCATGTGAGCGCTGGCATAGGGGAACAGCACCTCATGCACGAATGAGATGGAGGTGGTGGTCCCCTCGATGTCCATTAAAATGAATTGTATCATGCAGACAGGCCTAATTCGTTATAGGGCGTATCCACGCCGGATTCGGTGTAATGCGGTACCCAACCGGACTGGTCGATGAATACCCGGATGGCCTTCACAAAAGTCTTAGGCCCAAAATCGAACCAGTGTTTGGTATTAGCCGGTACTGAGATGAGGTCCCCTTTTTGGCAGATGACGCAGAATACCGGATTGCCTTTTTCCATATTGAACCAGAACAAGCCTTCGCCATCTACAAAAAAGCGCACTTCATCTTCTGAGTGGGTATGTTCCGATAAAAATTTGTTCTTGATGGCATCCAGGTTATCCATGCCAGGATGTACGCTGATGACGTCGGCTGTTTGATAGCCGTTCATATCCATGTAAGGTTTAAGGACGTGTTCGTAAGCGGCCAGGACGATTTCCTGGTCGGCGCTGTCGTCAAATTCGGCTTTGGCTTCCCACTGGTCGAACCATACGCCTCTTTCTGCGAGAAAATCTTTGATCTCGCTTTGATCGGTGATCTTTTTGTCTTGATCGGGAATGTGTAAAATTGCCATGAATATTTAGTTGATAGTTGTTCGTTAATTGTTGTTCGTTGTTGGGGGCGAGTTTTGAGATGGTTTTATTTATTGGAGATCTTCAATTCGGCACGCAGATTTCACCAATTTCGCAGATTCCAACATTTGCAAAATCTGCGGCATCTGCGTGGCCAAGAAGGGATCTAAAATAAATAATACTATAATAAATTTAATTCCTTCGCCCTTCGCCCTTCGCCCTGAACTCTGAACTAAGGAATCCCTAAACCTTGAGCTTGCTTAAAAATATGCATCTTATAGAAACATTCAAATAAAAACTCAAAAACTTCAATATGCCGCTTTGCCTCCGCAATATTTTTCCCCCAGGTATACAAGCCGTGGCCGGCCAGGAGAAAGCCCTTCATCTCGGGATGGTCATTCCAATAGGCCTCGATTGCTTCAGACAGTGCCGGCATATCCTGGGAATTTGGGAAAACAGGAACGTCCACGAAAGTATCGTGCGTGCGGATGCCACTCAAGCCTTTCAGAACTTCAAAGCCCTCCAGCCGCAGATTCTTTTTCTCTTCAAAAATAGCCGACAGGGTGGTATTGTAAACGGTATGGGTATGTAAAACGCAGCCTACTTCCCTTAGTCGTTGATAGATCATTGTGTGCAGCAGTGTTTCAGCTGAAGGTTTGCGAGGGTCGTTAATAGGTTGCCCGGACAAATCTACCTGCATAAGGTGCTCTTCGGCGAAAACGCCCTTGTCGACACCTGAAGAAGAGATATGAATCTTCGATTCGCCAGGCAGGCGGAAGGAGTAGTTGGAACTGGTGGCCGGGGCAAATCCTTTTTGGTGGAGGAAATGCACGCACTCAACGAGTTGGGTGGCCCAGGATTGGGTGGTAGTAGTATTCATGGGCTCAAAAGTAATAAAATTGAAAAAGTTTGCCTGGGGACTGGCTTATTAAAATTCTTTTTGAACTTCTGGCGAGATAGGAATATAAGAATAGAGTTCTTTTAGCAATTCAAGCTCTTCAATATTACTAATGGCGATCAGGCAACTTGAGTCAGCAATAATAATCTTTTCAGGCATTTTTTAAATCTTCTTTGATGTCATCAATAGTATATCCGAAAAGTGATACCTGGTATTTACCTAAAACCTCTAAAAAGGCCCTTTTGGAGATACCTACTATTTCTGCTGCCTGTCCAGAACTTAATCTACCGTCTTCGAAAAGCTTTGAAGCGATGAGCATTTTTAGTTCAAATTCATTGATTTGAACATTGTCTGGTATTTGCACATTAAAAACACTTATTTGACTTGATTTTTTACAAAATACAATCTTTTCAATTAAAAAGTTCTATGGAAAATAAGGACGTAAAAGGGTTTTTCTATTGAATTAATCTTCTTCGAACTTTTTTGTCTCATCATTCCAAATAAATTCTGCACCGATTTCATTTTCTAAAAAAGGTAATATTGTGTCATCAATATTAAGGATAAAGCCAAGCGAAACGAATTGTGAATTATCAGGGTTGTCGAGGTATTTCTGAGTTTCATCTCCTGCAAATATCCTCCAGCCTGAATCTATTATTCCGTCCTTTAAATCTCCCATTGACTCTTCCCGATAAAGATACTTCACTTTAGCTTTTTCATCAATAATCTTCTTTGTTGCTAAGCATCTGTGAATATATTTATTTACGACACTTTCAATTGGATCTTCAATGTCTAAATCAATAATATGCTTTACTTGAAATTCCAGTTCATCTTGATAATTCAAATCTTTAATAAAAAAAGGTTCATTATCCAATTTGCCCTTAAAGATTTCTCCAGAAATATCTGTTATTTTAACCCACATTCTCTCAGCTCTTGGGTGTGTGGGATCATCACTCTCAAACAGGAAGATTAGTTTGGCTAAATTGCCAATTTTTAGCTTTTTTATGGCTACGGTTGATGGAATATAAAAAGTATATTTAGCTTCTTTTGCTATTTCGGAAGCGTCCTCTAAATGCCAAGATCTACTCATGCTTTAGTTTTTTCATCCAAAATCCTCAATAAATCAGGTATCCGATAGGGGCCTTTCATGTTTTTTACCTGCTCGGCAGCTTCCTCAACATCCATTCCCAGGGCCGTTACAAAAAGAGGATTTTTGCTTTTACCACGGTAGACTTCTCTTACGTATTTTTTATTGTTTTTAAACGGATTTTTAGCCACACCTATTATGGGTATTTTGCCATCCAGTTCGTCAAACAAATAAGCGCCTAATCCCCTTTTGCCCTCATCATTTATAATGACATATCCGTCAATGATGATCAAGTCTATTTTTTCGATAGGACTTAATTTTAATACTTCCAAAATACAAGGCAGTTCCCGCAGGTAGAAGGAGCCGGGGATGTATTCGTGGAGTTCTTCAACCAATACCTCGTGGATCTTGATAGGTTCTTCGGCATCCCATTGATCGAACTCGATAGATACGGCTTTGGCGAAAGTTTCCCGGTAATGGACATCGATGGCTACAATCATTTATCTATTTCAATTTCCAGGTAAAACAAGCACCTCCCTTATGATCCGGCCGTGCTCCGTGCGCATCTGCCGAGCAGAGACTGCCTGCATTGGGGTCAACATTCAAATAGCGATGGTTGTGCAAGGACAGCAGCATGATGTCGCCGTCAAGCATATCCTGCCACTGGAAGAGAGAGGAATTACCCTTTTCTTCTGGTTCGATGCGCACTTCTGCCAGTCCGCCATGGCCTTTGACGCTTACATAGCCTCCTGTTGCAACTGACTGTAGGGTAATTCGGCCATTGCCCCGATCCAGTACTTTGAAGTGAGAAGTCTGGCCTGCTGCAAAGCGACTGTCTGCTGGGACCGGACGAACGTGATTGCGCCAGTTGACTAATACACTGCCGTCCGCCACGCTATTAAAAACGATGACCTGATCGTGCGGTATGGCCTGGGTCAATCCCTTGCAACGGGGTTCTGCAACCTCAAAGCTGTTGAAATCGGCATAACCACCTTCCCTTCCCTGAGTATTGAAATTGAATAAGGCATAGCGTACACCCTGGAAAGTCCTCAGTTGATAAGGCAAAATGACCTCTCCCCCAATTGCTTCAAAGTTTTCTCCGTCAAAACTATAACTGAAGGTGCCAATGTCGGTATCAAAATTGCCATGGACTCTTAACCAGATCTTGGTTTGATCAGTATTCACCCGGATTACTTTTTGTTCTTGTTGGTTAAAAAACTGGAGGTGGTGCCCGTTGGCGTCCTTCACCATGCCTAGCCAGGCGTAGGGTAAATTTAAAATAGCCAATCCGGCAATGTCTCCGTCTTTCAGGCCGGCAATGTCCAATTCTGTTGTGGCGTAGGATTCCGGTCCCATGGCACGTTGGGTCAGGGAGTTTCTGGCGTGCCAGAAGGTTTCGGAGGGCAGGGAGTGTAAGCGTAAATATCCTTTTCGTTCATTCAGTGACCATTTTTCCTCCACGGGCACGTGGTTCCATTGCCATACATTTTTTAGTTCGGGACCGCTGAAATCATCATCTCTTTCAAAAGGGGCTTTGGGGGCGGAAGAAAAGCCGGTATTGGGCTTGACCCAGGTACGCGGTGAGCGCGTTAGGTTGCCGGGCAAGCCGAAGTAGGGCCAGCCGTCCTGCCAGGTGACGGGAGAAAGTCCTGTTACCCGACCGACGGAATTATAATCCAGCATCGACCAGCCCCACCATTCTCCGGATTGAATCTGCACAATACCTCCCTGATGCATGGGGATGCAGCCGACATAGTTTTCCGGATATTTGATAATATTGTAGGGTGGCCCGTCCTGAGTATTAAAAATGCGCAATCGCTGAGGTACACCAAAGTTTTCCTCAGCGCTCATAACATTCACCTCATAAGGCCCGTACGGATCATCTGCCCGCAGGCAAACCTGGTAGCAAACCGGATCGTAGTTGGTATTGGTGATGTAATATTTTCCATCAATCTTATAAATATGACTGCCTTCGCCGGCTCCGCTGCCGGCTTCGATAATAACTCTTTTGGTGCCGGGAATGGTATCCAATAAATCCTGCGTTAGTTGGATCATATTGACCTCATTGTATCCCCAGACGGCATAGACCTTTCCATCGTCATCAAATAGAACGGTGACATCGTGAAGATTGGCATTCATTTTCTTTTGTTTCCAGGGGCCTCGCGGATCTTTTGCGGAAAAAAGGAGCGTGCCATATCGATTGACATTGGAGAAAATGTAGAAAGTACCGTTGTGATAACGAATGCAAGGAGCCCAAATGCCTTGCCCGTAGAAATCAGTGCCATTTTCCATGCTCAATTGAGGCAATACATCCAGCCGGTCGACGGCATAACTGATGAGTTCCCAGTTGACCAGGTCGCGGGAGTGTAAGACCGGCAGGCCGGGCATGGTGTGCATGGTCGTGCCGGTCAGGTAATAGTCATCGCCTACCCGGATCAGGTCGGGATCAGAGAATTCTTCGTAAAAGATTGGGTTGGTGAAAGTGCCGTTGCCGTTATCTGCCGTCCAAGTGCAGCTGTTGGCTTCCTGAGGGGAGACGGTAGGCGCTTGGGCCTGAATAGAAAATGGGGATATAAATGCAAGCCAAAATGCAGAGACTAGACAACAAATGAAAAATCGGTTCATAGATGTAATTTTTTTTGACACCGTGGGCACTGATTTAGCGGACTATAATATTTTCTATTTTATTTTTATCCTCGTTTCTTCTCCAGCCAAAATGACGGAAGCTTCTCCATCATTCGATATTTCAACGATATCATCATATTGAGGCTCAACGACCATGGTTCCGTTTTTATCAATCAGGCCCCATTTCCCATTTTCCCAGAAGGAATGCTCATCTTCTCTGATCAATTCACAATTTGGGCAAACGGGGGCATATTGGTTTTCAAAAGGTTTGGCGCCTGAGAATTGAGGCTTGATTTTGATTTCTCCAGTTTGGGCATCTGCGTAGCCCATTTTCCCATCCTGGATGATTCTGAAGTACCCGTCGCTGGGATAGTCCGGGCCATTGTCATAAACAAATACCTGGTATAAAACCTCTTCGTCTCTGTTAATCGCGATCATTTCTTTATCCTGGTCCAGTACAATGGCGTAGTTGTCAAAGGTTTCCGAAAAACACAGCAGGTATTTTTGACAGTCGATCATCATTTTTCCTTTAGCATCCACATAGGCACAGGATTCGGAGACTTCCCCTTCACAGTCTAACACCCAAGGGCCCTGTTCGGAAGGACCACCACAAGCGGTGACCAGCAACATTCCTATAATGGCAAGTGATTTTATGGACAGTCTGAATGCTTCACAGATCGAATTATTCAAGAGGTTGTGTTGAATGCTCATTTTTTGTGTTTTTATTGTTCATTATCATTTTTTCCTAAACCATTTAGAGGCGCTCCTTTAAAAACGCTCTCATATCTCTGTTCAAAGCCTTCAGGTCCTCTTCATGCACATACATCATATGCCCGGCTTCGTAATACTTCATGGAAATACGGCTTTGATCGATCCCGTGCCGGCTGAAGGTATATTCGGCATCAAAAAAGGGCGTAATGAGGTCATAATAACCGTTGGCCACCATTACATGCAGGTCTTTATTTCGTCGAAGGGCATTACTCAATCGGCGGCTGACATTCACATAGGAAGGTTCCCAGTAGGCATTCTTGGATACGGGGCGCCAATTCCAGGAGCGGCCGACGGATCCGTTGGATGTTTTGTAGGGACGATCCATGTTTACTTTCAGGGAGGCCGCGAAATAGTGGTTGAGGGCGGCTGTGTAAGCACTCGAAATAGAGCTGCTGGCCGCATCACCCAGGGTGGGTCTTTCGGCTACCTGATCGGGTTCTTCTATGAGGTATCGACTGTCGAGGCCACCTACTACTTTGCCTTCATTTCTCAGTAATTCTTTTCTAAACCGAGGGGCCAGCACTCTTAGGTCGGAGCGCAGGATATAGGTTTTATCCAAACCCGTAAAATAGGCCAACTTCTCAGCGATGATATTCTTTTGGTTTTCACTTAATAAAGCTCCCCGAAACAGGGCTGAGGAGTATTCGTCATAGGCAAACTCCCGGCACTCCTGTACGAAAGCTTCCAGCGTTTTCCCTTGCCCTGCTTTTTTGTGATACCAGGCCGTAGCGGCCATGGTTGGTAAGTAGGTAATATAGGCCACGAGGTTGTCGTGCACCGGCGTAGAGCCGGTATAATCGAGCGCCTGTGAAATGAGGATGAGGCCATTCAGTGCCACGTTTTGCCCTCCGCCTTCGAGCGCTTCAGCTACGGCCGCCGCACGAGTTGTTCCAAAACTTTCTCCGGCAATGAACTTAGGAGCATTCCAGCGCTTGTGTTCGGTAATCCACAAGCGAATAAATTGCGCGATGGAGGAGGCATCTTCATTGAGCCCCCAGTAATCCTCGGTTTTTCCCTTACCAATGACCTGGCTAAAGCCCGTTCCAACGGGGTCTATGAAGACGAGGTCGGCCAGATCTAAAAGACAGCCTTCATTTGACACCAAAGGGTAAGGAGCGCCGCCATCATCTTCGCTGGCCTCGCTATCGACCTGTACGAGTTGAGGGCCGAAGAGCCCCATGTGCAACCATACGGAAGCAGAGCCCGGCCCTCCATTGAAAATGAAGACAACCGGGCGTCGGGCCGATTCTTGTACGCCTTTTAACAGGTAAGTGGTTGACCATATGGAAGCGGCCGGTTCGCCTTCGCTATTTTTGAGATAAGTTTCACCTGCTATTACCTGGTAGGATATGGAATTGCCCTGCAATTCCATTTGGTGCTCAGAGGTGAAGGCCTTAGGGGGAACGAGGGGTTTGGCAGTTGAATTTGTTTTTTCCTGGCAGAAGATAGTAATGAAAAAAAAGAGCGAAAGGAAGGTAATTAGAAGTTGCTTCATTTTTTAATTTTTAGACACGGCATGCACCGGAGACAACACATTTTTTGAGCAATTAATTTAAGCCTTTTTTATGGTTTATTATTCGTAATGGCGCTGAGCAAAAAAAAAGAGAGGCTGCTCATAACTCCTTCCATACGGACCGTCGGGTCGTCGTTATGAGCAGCCCCCCTTTCATTCTTTGTTTGTTCACGTTTTCAGATAGGGCTATTTATCCAGGCTGACATTGACTGCAGAGGGTCCTTTGGCTCCCATTTCTACTTCAAAGGTCACTTTGTCATTGTCTTTGATGAGGTCGTTGGTGTTGTTCATGTGAACAAAAATATTTTCTTTGGTATCTGTATCGATGATGAAGCCGAAGCCCTTATCGTGGTTAAAAAACTTGACAGAGCCTTTGCGAATTTTTTCTTCTTCTGAGATTTCTTCTTTTGGAGGAATGCCAATTACGATATCTTCCGCTTTTATTTTTTTCTTTTTGGCAGGGTCCGGGGGGCTGTCTGTTAGATTACCATTTTCATCCACATAGGACAACATATCTTCAAAAGATTTGGGGCCGTTCTGTTCTTTTTCCAATTTGCGCTGTTGACGGCGCTCTAGTTTAGCCTGCTTCTTTTTACGACGTTTTTTTTCTTTTTCTTTTTTACTGAAAGACTGATGAGATTTCGACATATATTAGTTTGTTTGTTACAAATGTTTACCTATTGAAGGTGAGACCATCGGTAAACAGACAGAGGGAAGGATGCAAACAAACGGCAGTCAATTCAACAAGTTGCTTAAAGGTACTGAAATTAATCTGCAAATGCTCGTTCTTTGATGGTAAATGCAGGAGAAGCATTGTGGTTTTAGCTTTGCCCTCTTTCAAAACCGGTGGGTGTAGGTCACCTTCATCACTCCTACATTCGAAGTAGTCTGAAAGCGTCCCAACACATCTACCCAGTTGTGGTTGTACACCAGAAAAATATCTGAACCGGGGGTAATAGTATACCTGAAACGATTGTTCATGCCCAGCCGTTTACTGACATCATCATATTGAATATTGGCTGATAGGGAGACAAAGGGGGTAAAGTCAAAATTTCCGACAAATCGAAAAAGGTTGGTATTAAAATCTCCTTCTGCCAGTCTTACCCTGGTGTGTTGATAGACGCCGCTCAGATTTATCCCGGGTACTGGCCTGATGGTCAACTCATTTTCATAAGCGGTACTGGTTCCCGACCAAAAGCCACCGGTGCTTATTTCCAAGCTGTAAACAATCTTTCTAAAACTGGCTGTTGACAACTCGATATTGTGTATCCAGTTGGTATAGTCATCAATAGGAATGACAATCGATCCATCCCCAGGATATCGAAATCACCTTCCAGCTGCTCGAAGTTTCGAATGAATTGGTAGGATATTTCATCGCCACTTTCAAAGCGGACCTCTAAAGGAGTGAAGCGCATGTTCTGTGTCAGTTTTTCCCAGTCTTTGTTCAAACTGGTCCCTGGCCGATGCTAAGGACACCATCTCCCATCAGTCCGCCAGGGTTGATCTCAAAAAAATAAGCGTTGCGACCATCCTGATAAGTGTCCAGTATCCACATGAATCGATCATCGGTGCTTAAGGGGGCATCTCGGCGCTTTTGAAAAGATTTGATTCCTGAAGGATCGGAATCGTAGAAAACAGCCCCGATGTATAGGTTGTTGTCATCATAAGCGATTTTGATAATGGTCTTTTCAGTAGGTTGACCTCCTTCAACCGGTTCTTGCATGAGGAAGTTACTGCTACCTGGATTCTCTTCCCAGAAGGCCTCCTCCAGGCGGCCGTCCAGAATAATTTGGGAAAGCTCAATTTGCTGGGCATGAATGGTTTTGATGGCAGCCTCCCCATTGCTTTGACTTTGAACAACTGCCACGGATAGTAGAAAAAAGAGAGAGGAGTAAATTGGTTTCATGAATTGTCGGGTTAAAGGGAAATGATAAAATCAGCCAATTACTTCTTCATAAATCCTGTACACATTTTTCCCCATAATTTTCTCCACCTCATCCTCGGACAAACCTCTTTTTTTCAAGCCTTCCCAAATCACCTCCATTCTTCGGGGGCCGTTCAGTTTTTCCATAAAAAGCGGGAAATCCTGCTCCGGATAATCGGGGCCTAATTCGGATTTGAGTTCAGCTACATATTCAGGAGTGAGTGCCACATACCGATGGTCGCGATCGCTGCCGATGCCGACATGATCAATGCCGGCTATCTTTATGGCATGCTGGATGTGATTGAGGTAATGTTCAAAGGCCCCTTCTCGAATATTAGTAATAAAAGGGCGGAGCTGGCAAATACCCACCACTCCACCTTTATCGGCTAGGAGGCGAAGATTTTCATCGGTAGTATTGCGTGTGTTTTTGTAAACATCCATGCAAGCGGTATGCGAAACGATCACCGGTGATTGGGAGGCTTTGATGGTATCAGCCATGGTGGTCATATTGGCATGAGAGAGGTCGATGAGCATGTTCGTGCTGTTCATTTTTTCGACCAGCTCCATACCGAATTCCGTCAACCCGGCATTGGTCCTTTCCTTGCAACCGGCTCCGGCCCAGTTTTGGTAGTTGTAGGTGATCTGAATGGATCGAACTCCCAGGCCATAATAGACATCTACCATATCCAGGTTGCGGCCAACAGGAGTGGAGTTTTGGAACAGATAGAACAGGGCTAGTTTGCCATCCTTTTTGGCCTTGTCAAGATCAGCAACTGAAGTCGCTTTAGCCAATAGGTCAGGATGGGCTTTGATATAGCGATCATATTCCAGGATTCCGTCTCTGGCTGTGTCGACAGCATCCTGTTCGTAGGTCTTCGGATCGCAAAGTGTAACCGTCACAGCATTCATACCGCTGGCTATGATTTCTTTGAGCAGTTCTGGAGGATACACATTACGGACCTCCCCCATGGCATCCATGACTATGGCAGTTTGAGGGCTTTTTAGTTTTTGATTACTAAGAGCCCATGAAGGTACACCGATAGCTGATGCCCCCAGGAAAGTACTGCCGGAATGAAGAAAATGTCTGCGATCCATATAGATTCTTTAATTTGGTCTGTGAATAAGTTTAAATCAGGTTCATATTAGGGAGGATCTCATTTGACAACTGTGTCAGAAATAGTCGAAAAGAAGCAATTACTAATAGCCGATGTTGAACAAAACCTAAAGGTAACTAAAGCAATTCGTTCTAATTTCAACTATATTTACAGTAAGGCTTCAGACGCCTAAAAAACACCCAAACAATCCGCAAATCACAAAAAATTGACCTCCAGCCTTTTACAAAGAAAACAGCTGTTGAAATACCCATACTAGTTTTTTACTTTTGGCACCGGTGTCGTTCAACATCAGAGCAGAAAGTTTTGGCTTCCAGCCAACTTTCGTTCTTAGTTATTGTAGGCAGTTTTTATTTTACTTCAGTCATATTGACCTTCTTCTTTTAAATGTTCAATTAACTCTTCAGTTTCCTCAACGACTCGCTTATCGAAATGCTTTAAATAAACTTCCTGAATAATTTCTTTTGAAATTTCTTGAGGTATATACCAAAATAACCCAACCGCCTTATAAGCAGCAAAATACATTTGCGGACCGTAAGCTTTTGGTTCATATTTAACTTTCCCAATTTTTTCAATAACTCTAGGAATTAAATTGGAATTCCTTTTTGCTGTTAACTCAACCTGGTCGTCGTTATGAATACAAATATCTGTTAGCTGGTGTAGAAGCCAGGATTCTTTATCTCCATTTTGACTCTCTTTGAATTCTTTTGTTATCAAATCTGCAATTTCAAATAATAATTCAAAATGATTATCCTCTTCTATGAAGTCAATTCGCATAGCTTGAATTACTAAAAGAACGAAATCATATTTTCTAAGGCTTTTGGTTTTCTTTACTTCTAAAAGTGTATTTTTTAATAAGGGCCTTATCTTTCCAGTTTCGATATTCTCTTTGAACCAACTTCTATACTTTTCAAACGTAGAATATCCTTCTCTGTATTGGTATTGATTCAGAATTTCATCATATTCGGGTTGGACCATTTTTCTTTTTTCTAATTATCTACAACCTCTTGCTATGCGCCCTTAAGTTTAGGATACACCATTATATCCTAAAACTTCTTATCAAAGAATTGCCTTACTCGTGATTTCACAATTTCCCATTTATTTCCTTTTCTCTCTCCAAGCTGCAATAATCTCCTTCTCCCTGACCATCAGTCCTTCCTTCACCATTTTTGTCCTTCTTTCTTCTGACACAGCATCCGAATGCCACCATTCGTGAATATCCATCACACTCTGGGCCAGGGACCTATAGGTCAAGCCATTGGCGACGCCGTGATCAATGTTGACTCTGGCAGATCCGTAATTGTCGCCAGTAGGCATGATCCAGGGGATGGAATAGGGTACTTTGTGTTTCATGAGAAAATCATAGTCATCCACCATGACGAAAGAAGCTTTGGAATTAAAGGCGGCGTGGGCACCGTAAACGAAGGCATGCATGCCGGTGGCAGATGCGGGGCCAACAGCGTTGAAGGTGCCGGCATTTTCGTTTTCGATCAGTCTGATCATCCATTCGGCTACATCCCTTACATCGATGTATTGCACAGGATCATCCGCTTTGCCGGGAACGAGGACTTCTCCGCCTCGGCTCAGGCGTTCGGGCCAGTAAGGAAAGCGATCGGTACGGTCGGCCGGGCCCATCATGTAGGTGGGGCGGACGATGATGCAGCGGTCTTCGCCATAGATCTTTTTAGCTTCTATTTCGGAATTGGCTTTCATCACGCCATAGCCATATTCCATCGATTGTTCCTCATTGATCCCTTCCGGAACTTTGAGTACAAGCTTGGTCTCTTCTTTTATGTTGGACCCCAGGTAAGGATAGTACACGCCGGTTGAGGAAGTATAGAGGTAGAGAGGAACATTTTCCTTCAGCAGTTCTGCGCTGTCTTTGGTCCATTGTACCCGACGGCCGGAATTGTCGATGACGGCATCCCATTTTCGACCTTTCAAGGCTTCGAGATCATTAGCCCGGTCACCGACGAGGTGTTCTACTTTTTTGAAAAGCTTTTTATAGATCGTCGGTTCGGTTCTTCCTCTGGTGAAAATGCTGATGGAGTGGCCCCGATTGAGAGCATAGGCGATTTGGTGAGGGCCCAGGAAGCTGGTACCGCCTAGTATGAGGATATTGAGTGGATGAGGAGAAGGGTTTGGCCGATTTTTATCAGCCTTGGAAAATGTAGGTAATGAGGATCCCATAAAGGGGAGGAAAGCCCCCATTTTTAGACTGTTACTGAGGAATTTTCTTCTGCCTTTGTGGTTAGTTCTTTTTTTTGACATAGCTATAAGGTTTGATTTAGAGGAGCGGTCTCCGGCCACTCCTCTAAAGTGAATTATTTTACAACTGGAAAGTCTTTGCTTTCCTGCCCCCACTCCGACCAGGAGCCATCGTAAACCGACTTGGGGTTGTCGGTAGCTATTTCACTGGCCAGCATAATGACGCAGGCGGTTATGCCGGAGCCGCAGCTAAACGTCAGGGAAGCATCTCCGAGGTCTAAGGAATCAAACAGTTCCTTCATTTCTTTTTTCGGCAACAAATGACCGTCTTTGAGCACTTTTTTGTAGGGCAAATTAATAGCATTGGGCATATGGCCACTTTTCATGCCGGCCCTGGGTTCAGGGGTTTGGCCGCTAAAGCGTCCTTCCCCGCGTGCATCCAGTACCTTCACATTTGGATCGTGCAAATGGTCTAAAACATAGTTCGCATCCCGTACCAATTCCGCTTGAAAGTTTGCTTGAAAGTCTCCCTTTTCATAGGTTTCTTCCTGGATCGGCTCGACCGGTAGTCCGGCTTTGATCCAGGCCGGCAGGCCGCCGTCTAGCACCGCTACTGCATTATGGCCCATGGCTTTGAACAGCCAGCGGGCCCGGGGACTGGTGTAGATTCCATAGAAGTCATATACGACAATCTTGCTATCTTGATTAATACCTAGTTTCTGGCATGCTCTTTCAAATATGTCCGGGCTTGGGATGGTGTTTGGAAGAGGGGTCTCTTTATTCAAAAAGGTATTTTTCAGGTCGAAAAAGCGGGCGCCTGGAATGCGCAGCTCTGTACTGACAGGTTCTTCTTTGACGAGCTTGCTGGCCATACTGGCATCAAGTATGATCAGGTCAGAATCAGTAAGGTGTTGGTGGAGCCACTCGATGGAGACAATGGGTTGCATATTGGTGAATCGTTGTTCGTTGTTCGCTGATCTTTCCAATTTAGGAATTTATATTTAAATAAAGGAGTGCTTTGAATTATATGAACTGTTTCAACCTTGATTTTTTTATTCCATTTTTCAGAGCCGAAATAATTTTATTGTAAGCAAGCTAAAGCTCGCTGTCCTGGCAAGCTGAAGCATGCTGTCCTATTCGCCTGCCAATTAATCCATCATCGCCACTACTCTGGCCGGAGCGGCAGAAGCCCCTTTAATTTTAAGTGGGAAAACAGCGACTTTAAAGCCAGTATAAGGCAAGGCATCCAGGTTGGTTAATTGTTCGATGTGGCAATATTCTTTTCGGCTGCCTACCAGATGCGCTTCCCAGAAGAGGTCTGGGTTATTCGTTTCCTTTGCTTTTTTGACCTGATAAGGCAAGGGCAGGTCCCAACCCCATTGATCAATACCCATGACCTTGATGCCCTGATCGATGAGCCATTCGGTGGCGGCGGCGCTCATACCGGTGCCTTTGAGGAAAAAATCTTTCGTGCCCATATGTTTATCCCTGCCGGTTTTAATCAGGACGATCATACCGGGTTGGAGGCTTATTTTTTCTTTAGACAAAAAAGCCAGAATATCTTCTACGGTGATCGGGTCAAAGTCTTTTTTATGCTTCATATCGATAACGACTCCGTCTCCGTAACACCAATCGAGCGGTACTTCATCAATGGTCTTGGCCGGCTGGCCGGCTACGCTTGGTGAGTAATGCCAGGGGGCATCGATATGAGTGGTGGAGTGGACGCCCATTTTTTGGATGCTGTCGTCCGCCCAGCCGATGAAGCCTTTGGGGAACAGCTTGAAGGGGAGGCCCAGATAACGGATGAGCCACTTTGCTTTTCGATGGGGCTTATGTTTGATTTTAACCTTCATGAAGAAGGGATCATCGGGGTTGTATTGGATGGTTTTGGAGAGGTCAATTATTTTCATTGTGGTGTTTTTTTGCAATAAAATTTAACACTGAGAATGCTCGGATTTCAGTATTAGTTTACTGTCAGGATTCGTTTTTCTCTTCATTCACCGCTATTCTCCAACAATCTGTTAGTTAAGACGACTCTTTGAGCCAGAATCTTTGCCAGGTTTTTCCAAATAGTAGTTCTATCTGATTCATTGTCCAGTTGATTAATAGCCGATTCGCTGAATAAGACCACTTCGGTATCATCACTGCCGGCTACCACCTGTGCTGTACGTTTGGACCCCAGGATAAAGGCAATTTCACCAAAAATATCTCCTTCGCCCAATAAAACAATTGTTCGGCTTCCGATCATCACTTTCACAACGCCTTTGCTGACATAGCCAAAGGACTTGCCGGCATCATTTTCGGTGATCAGAACTTCGTCCTTTTTGCAGAGCACTTTCATGGCGTTGGTCAAAAAGCTCTCTTTACTTTCATCAGATAAGCCCTGGGTAATGTTGTCATGTCCGCCAAACTCTTCTTCCTTCGCATAAAAAGCAGAGCTGATCGGCATATCCTCATTGTCTCTGACCATCTGGTAATACCATTGGACGAGCGGTTTGTAGTTGTCGAACTGTACACCTCGGAGTAGTGGCAACACAGGAGAATGAATGATGGAGAGATACTCCTGATCAGGTAGGAAGATCATAGGGATTTCCAACTCTCCATTGCTGACTTTCTGCAGAGCCGCCACTGGGCGAAGACCGATTCTTTTATAGATGGAAAAGTGTCCCGGATCGCATGACATCAATATTGCCTGGCCGCCGGCTTTGAGAATTTCGAGAAAGCAATGACTGATCAAAACTTGTGGCGCCGGCGTTTTTAGATAGGAAGGAGCAATCGAAATGCTGTTAAAAAAAGCCATTTTTTCCAGCCGTTCATCGCCGAAATAATCCAAATAGGATAGCTCTTCGGACTTGTGCATATTTCGAATGTCCAATGAATTGACTAATCGCATGCAGGCAATGATCTCTCCGCTATGAGTATCCTGGCAAGCTGCTAATTGAGAGGGGATCTTGGAATAATTGTCTTCTTTACCAACAACTTTCAGGCATGCCTGGATATCTTCTTTCTCAGTGGGAAAGAAGGCCCGAAACTGTCCGATCCAGAGGTCCCATTGCAGGGAGAGTTTATTTAGGAAGTTGGGCATGAAGCTTGCTTGGTTGTTTTTGTTATTTATTGTTGGAAGGTAAAATTAACAATTAAAAGTATTTGCTTCTCTAACATTTGTCATTTCTACTTCCTGGCAGCTTATTTATCTTCCGAGTCAGAAAATAAAGAACATTCACCAAAAATTTATTAAAAAATGAACATTCTTGAAAAATTAAACTTCAGCGAAGCCAGGCCTGCAACGACCTCGATCCATAAATCACCCCAAACAAATTACCTGGGGATCGGCTTGCTGGAGGGACAGCTTTTAAAAAAACATCAAGCCAACATTCCAACCGTGTTAACGGTACTGAAGGGAAGTATTCAATTTTTTATAAATGATGAAGTCTTGCTGTTGAATGAATTGGATGTGTTTGAAATACCAGTAGCTGTAGAGCATGAAGTAAGGGGCGTAGGAGAAAAAAATGTATTTACGCTCATTCAGGAAAAAACCTAGCAAAACCCCATACAGGCAAGCTTACAAAACCTAGCAGAAGAGTTCATTTTTGTAGCAGCTTTCTGATTTTTTTGACATCGGGATGTATGGTTCCTGCTGCCTCCAGGTCATCCAAGTCCCGCAAAAAAGCTTGTTTGAAAGTGAGGTTTTCAACCCCCTCCATTTTTACCTCCTGATCTTTAAGTTCTAAATAAATAGCTTTGGCCAATTTAAACTTACCCTGGAAGAGTAAGCCCAATGCCAGGTTGGCATTGATCCAGTTCTGAGAGGGGTCAACCTTCAAGCCTTTTTGAGCTATTTGCTCGGCCTCCTCAAACTTTTTGCTGTGGATATACAAAGCGGCCAATTCTCCACAAGCATTGGCCAATTGACTGTTAAGAGGAGGATAGTTAGGGTAATCATTTTGTATGTCGGAAAGGATCTTGATGACTTCCTCGTACTTTTGGGTTTTAACTTCCAGGTCTGTTTCCTTTTCAATTTGCAATTCTATCTGGGCAGCCTCCATAATTCTTTGCTCGATTTGAAGTGTTTCGAGTGTTGCATTTTCAAAAAGGGCGATCACTTTTTTTATTTCAGCTTTCATCTGAGGGATTAAAGGAGAGAAGTCCTCTGAACATGAAAGGAGTGCTTCTTCTGCTGCCTTTGCAAATTTCAGGCCTTTTTCTTGCCACTTCAGGTCTGTTTCCATAATCATTTTATACTGATAGCTAGTAGCCATAGTCACCCATGCTCCCCAGATGGTATAATTGAAATAATCAGGATTTACAGCCTTTATCCGATCAAAAATTTCGATTGCTTTTATTATCGCCCCTTCCATTTTTTGCAGCTCATCAGTGTTTTGATAAAGCATGCCTAAAGAGAACTGAACGTTTGCTAAATCCAATTCAAAATTACTTGGATTTTCAGCAGCAAAGGGTTCGATTATTTTCTTAGCTTCCAGCAAAAAATACTCTGCCTTTTTGTATTCTCCACTTATGTTGTATAAAAGTCCTAGGGATCTTTTTGTTTTAAACAAGTTCACCTGGAAAGCATTGGGTTGTGAGGGAGCTAAATCAGCAAAAATGCTATCTGCTTTTAACAAAGCACTTTCTGCCTCTGAGGGAGAGGATTGAGTAATGATAAGCCCCAGATTCATATACCCAATAGCCAGATCTGGTAAAAAAGCGGCCGGGTTTTCCTTCGACAAGCGGGTATAGATTTCCGTATTTTTTCTAAAATAAAATTCGGCTTTATCAAGCATTCCTGCAGCGTAATAAGAAAAAGCCAAATTGTTTTGAATATTTGCCAATGAGGGCTCGAAGCGCTGAGTATTTTTTTGAATAAGTCGCTCTAATATTTGGCAGGCTCTTTCCTGCGATTGGATGGCCTTCTCCAGGTCTTTAAAGTCAGAATATAACCTTCCCAGGTTATTCAGGATCATGGCCAAAGTGGGTTCAAACCGATCAGGGTTGATCTTCGCATATTTTTCACAAATGTCCATTCCCTTCAAAAAAGCCTTTTCTGCTTTTTCATAGTCATAAATGCTCAGATGAGCGTTCCCCAGGCTATTTTGAACCCTGATCAATTCCGGCTCGTGTACATCCGGATTGTCAACGGCCAGTTTTTCATAAATCTCTTTGGATTCATTTAATGTGGTAATTGCCTTTTCCTGGTCATAAAGACTAGAATAATTTTTTCCAAGGTTATCTAAGATTAAGGCCAGGCGAGCCTGAAACCTTTCCGGGTTTTCGATGGCTAATTTTCTGAAGATTTTTTCTGCTCTGCCATAGGCTTCGTTTGCGCTTTCATAGTCATTTATTCCTGAATAATAGGTTCCCAGGTTGGTTTCGGTTTCTGCAAGGTCAAATTCAAATTGCCTCGGACTGATTTTCGCCAGTTCCTTTCTGATTTCTGCAGCCTTCAATAAGGCCTTTTCTGCTTTTTCCGAATTATTCAATTCTAAATACATGACAGCAAGATTATTATACCCGGTGGCTATTCGGCTTCCTTGAATTTGTTGACTGACCTCCTTCATTGGATATTCCATGTTTTTTATTGCCTCCAGGTAGTATTCCTCCGCTTTTTCATAATTATGGAGAACCCTACTCAGGTTAGCCAGATTATTTTGAACCATAGCAACCTTCGATAAGTAAGCGGCAGAATCATTAGCGGCCAGCTCAGAAAAGGTTTGTAAAGCCTCCTCAAATAAAGGCTCCGCTTCCTGGAAATCTCCCTTGTCATAGTATAGGTCTCCCAGGCGGTTTTGGGCTATCGCCAACTCCGATTGATAGGATTCCCGACCACTGATAATTATGTTGTTAAAAATTGTGATCGCTTGCAGGTGATTTTTTTTAGCCTCCTCAAACTCCTGATTGTAACTTAATTCCAACGCTAAGGCATCTAATGTTTTTGCTTTCTGGCCTTTAGTTTTGGTATGCCGTAAAGCCCGTTGGTAATAATCCATTGCAGATTTTTGATCCCTTAGAGAATTATGAAATTCTGCTAGCTTCAAGAGCGTTTCTACATTGGTTGAGTCAAGTGTTATTGCGGCAACCAAATTGGCCTTGGCGTCATCAAAGTCAAACTGGATCTCTGCCATTTGAGCTGCCAGGTGGAAGCTTCGGATTTCCCTGGCTTTACCTTCTTCCAGTTCTTTTCTTTCCTGGTCGATTTTCTTTTGCTGAGTAGCTATCGCCTCTTTCATTGCTTTGAGGTTGGCTTCCTCCTCCTTTAATTCTTTTTCCTTTTCATTTATTTGTATAAGGTTGTCCTGGCGGGCTTGGCCCTTAAGAACTTTGCGGGCCTTTTCGATCTCCCCTTCCTTAAATAAAGAAAAGGCTTCTCGATATATAGAATCAGCCTGGGCAAGATCAATACGAGAAAAATTTTCTGCAAGTAGCCATGCCTTATCTATTTGGGACTGATAAACCTGGTATAACTCGTCTTTTTCTTTTTCTACTATTTCAAGTTGTTGCTGAAGTTCTTCCACATTACCTTCTACCCTGGCTATGTCACTATTTAATTGACCCACTTTTTGGGTCAAGCGTGCCTGTTCGCGCTCATAACTCTTTGTGATGAACTCAGTAGATATTTCATAGTATTTTACAGCGTTTTGATCGCGCTCTCCCTTTTTGCATACTACCAGGCGGATTTGCTTGTCAACTCCTTCTTCAGGTAAAATGATTTCTAATTCTCTTGTATGGTTCACCAAGTCATAAGTTCGGTTAGTTATAGACAAAACCACGATTTCGCCTGGTTTTTTATCGCTGAAAACCAACTTGAAAATTCCCTGATTGTCAGATAGGGCTCTGGTAATGGTCGGAGAGGCGCCGCGAGCCGTCACCTGAATAGCTTTGACAGCCTGACCGGTATTTTGATAAGTGATGATCCCACTCAGAACGGTTGCTGCTTGTATTTGTACTGAAAAAAATAAAAATAATAGGGTAAGTATGGTAGGACGGTTCATAGGTGTTTATTTTGATAAAAGGATTTCAATTGGGGTGTCTGGATTGGGCGTTACGAAACTATCCCAAAGGATCTGGCCGTCGATGATGGCTACTAAAATATATTCCTTCTTTTCTTGTTCAGCAGGAACCTCAATCCGGAAGATTCCGTTTTGATCGGTGGTATCCATTAGCTCAGTGCCCTTGATCCCGATAACGATACCGCTTAACAATTGACCGGTGTCATCCTGGACGGTGCCCTTTAATTCACAAAACCTACAACTTGATTTGACCTCTACATAAATTGGCTCGCCGTCATACCTATAAATTTTTTCTGGCTGTGTTGGGACAAATCCTTCAGCTTGAATGCTAATCTTTATTTCTTTGTTTAAAAACCTCGAACCTACTTCTCCAAAATTTGTCCTGCCATTTTCTCCGATCATTTGCTTGTCCCTTCGATTGCCAAAGTCAACCATCACGGCACCTTTGTTCTCCAAAACAATGTCCTGTGCCCCTTCCGGGCCATGAACATACACCGTGAGTTGTAGCGGAGAAGTTCCGGAATTAGAACCAAACAACGACCATAGGTTGAATCCTGAAATCTCAGCAATTCCGGCTATCAATCCTACTACAACACTGGCCGTTACGATCCATTGCCATAACGGTCTTTTACCCGAATCCTCGAGAACGGGTAAAACCTTATCATTCCCGCTTTGATTGGGAGCAACAGACAACTGATGAATTATTTGAAGTAAAGCTTGATTAATCCGTGAAAGAAGAATTTGTTGTTGTTCTTGACTGGTGATTCCCTGCCGGATTCCTTTTTCATAATCCTGATATTTGGCAGATTGAAGTAACAGCTCTTCCCTTAAATCTTCGCGATCTAATTGATCTGTCAGGGACAACATTTCTTGGATGGCCTGTTGAGTCTCGCCTTCAGCGATCAGTTGTTGCAATTTCTTTTTCAAGTTGGAATAGGAGTTTGCTCTGCAAAAAAAATAATGGACTGGTATTTTCTGTGTCTCTTACCAAAAAATACATCTTTATTATGGTTTTCTCAATACTTATGCTACAATTGCCTGATATTCGGCTGGGGGTGACCTCCTTACAGGGAAATGGAGACTTGATCTATCATTCAGGAAAACCTAGCAAAACCCCATACGGGCAAGCTTGCAAAACCTTGCAAAACCTTGCAAAAGCGGACACCTTCTGGATTTTCTGCCGGAATGCCTGTAACTTTGTGGGGCGAAAACGGCCGCTAGTGACCTGGTGACTCCAAGTCACCAGGTCACTAGCGAGCCACTCCAGCATTTTTGCGTTTTCTTCAAACCCTTGGCTCCTTTACGTCCTCTTCCACCGCCCCTTCCAAAATCTGAAAGTGGTAAAAGGTCGATTTTGTATTTGAAACTCAAACCTAAGCCGGTGAAGCAGAACAAAACTTTGAAAATTATGGGTGCTATCCTCCTCTTTTTATTAGCCGTTTGCATTATCGGGTTGATCTATGTCAACAAAGTAGCTGTTGGCTCGGGTACAGGCACGCTACCGGAAGGGTACACCCGGATAACGGCCAATGGCTATTCATTTTCCGTAAAAATAAGCGGGAGCAAACAAGATACTCCGGTTATTCTGCTACACGGTTTTCCGGAATCATCCGTTATGTGGGAAAGCTTGATGTCAAATTTGAATAAAAACGGATATTATACCATCGCTCCGGATCAAAGGGGATATAGCTTTGGTGCAAGACCGAAAGCTGTTGGTGAATACGAATTGACTCATTTAGCAAAAGATATTCTATCAATAGTGGACTCCCTCGGTGTTGATAAATTTCATTTAATCGGACACGATTGGGGGAGCATAGTCGGTTGGCAAATAGCTGCAGATAATCCTGAAAGACTGCTCACCTATACCTCCCTTTCCGTACCTCACCTGACAGCTTTTTCTCGTGCTTACAGAGAAGATAGTCTGCAATTTAAAGCAAGCCGCTATGTTCGAAACTTCCAGGTAAAGAAAATCCCGGAGTTCATGCTTGCCAGGAGTAATTACAAGATGCTCAGAAGCGTCTGGAGGGAACATCAAGAAAAGGAAATTCATTCTTACCTGGATTTATTCAGTCAACAAAATGCTTTGACCAGCGCCCTCAACTGGTATCGGGCCAATTTTAAACTTATTGCCGAAGGAAAGGATATTGGGATGATAAAGGTTCCGGTCCTTTTTATTTGGGGAAAGAACGACTTCGCTCTGATGCGTTCAGGCGCCGAATGGACGGAGGATTACATGGAAGATTATTATCGGTTTGTGGAATTAGATGCCGGGCACTGGTTGATACAGGAGTCTTATGAGGAAGTGTTTAATGAAATTACGGATCACCTTGGAAAGTTTTAACAGCCGTTGCTTCTCGGGATGAAGGGGTGTTTGGGCAATTTAAGTTTTGGCTTATTCTGAAAAATACATTCTTCTTTTGTATTTTTCTCCAAATGCCAAATCAATGAAAACCTCTGCCACTGCTTTTTCACCTGTAGCTAATTATATCAATGGGGCTGCAATAAATGATCCATTACCTTCAATGGACGTCATAAGTCCTTTGGACGGCACTGTAATATCAAAAGTGCCTCTCTCCAAGCGGGAAACGCTAAACAAAGCAGTCGAATCAGCCCAAAAAGCTTTTCCAGCCTGGTCGGGCCAAACCCTCAAAGAACGAGTGCAGGTCTTCTTTCGTTTCCGTCAGTTACTGGAAAAAAACCTGGAAGAACTATCGAAACTGATCGTGGCAGAAAACGGCAAAACACTGGATGAAGCCAGAGCGGAGGTTTTTAAAGGCATGGAACTCTGCGAATTTACCTGTTCGTTGCCACAGATCGTTCGGGATGAAGTGCAGGAAGTTAGCCAGGGGATCGAATGTCGTACTTCCCACCACCCACTAGGAGTAGTGGCCTCTATTACACCTTTCAACTTTCCTCATATGGTGCCGATGTGGACCATTCCCAATGCGCTGGCGCTGGGCAACTGCATGATCGTTAAACCTTCCGAAATGGTGCCGCTGAGTATGCAGCGTATTGCCCAGCTATTGTCGGAAGCAGGGTTGCCGCCCGGAGTATTCAATATTGTAAATGGCGATCGGCAGATCGTGGAGGCCATTTGTGACCATCCTGATATTAAGGCGGTCTCCTTCGTGGGGTCTACGCGAGTGGCGAAGATCGTTTATCAGCGTGCCGGTTCGAATCTTAAGCGAGTGCTTTGCATGGGGGGAGCCAAAAACCACCTCATCGTTTTACCGGATGCCAATACCGAAATTTCTGCGGCGAATATTGCCGCCTCTATGTCAGGATGTGCGGGTCAGCGCTGTATGGCTGCTTCGGCTATGGTGGGGGTCGGTAAAGTAGATCATATCGTAGCAGCCATTTGTGAGGAGGCTCGTAAGATCGTGCCGGGGGAAAATCTGGGTGCCGTCATAACAGCTGAAGCCAAAGCAAGAATCGAAAGATATATAGATGAAGCGGAAAGAGAAGGGGCCAAAATCCTGGTAGATGGCCGAAATGTTTCCGTTCCGGGTCAGGAAGGGGGCTTTTATGTAGGTCCCACTGTGATCGACTATGTGCGACCGGATATGAAAATCGCTCAGGAAGAAGTATTCGGCCCTGTTTTATCCATCATGCGTACCGATGATGTAGATGAAGCGATCCGTATCGAAAATGCGTCTCCTTATGGCAACGCTGCCTCGGTTTTTACCCAAAATGGGAAAATGGCTGATTATGTGACGGAAAGGGTCAGTGCAGGTATGGCTGGAGTGAACATTGGTGTGCCGGTACCTCGCGAACCTTTCTCTTTTGGTGGCTGGAATGAGTCTCGATTTGGTGTCGGGGATATCACCGGGCATAGCAGTATCGGTTTCTGGACTCAATTGAAGAAAACGACTACTAAATGGAATCCGGAAGCCTGGAAGGATTGGATGAGTTAATTTTTTTTATCAGCCGATGACGACCTGACGGCCGTCATCGGCTAATATGAATATATAATGGAAATTCAAAAGAACACCTCTGCTAAAAAGAAAGAGATACTAGAAAAGCAGAAAAAATATCTCTTTCCTAATCACCTTACCTATTATACGGAGCCCCTGCCGCTTGAAAAGGGAGAGGGTTTGTATGTATGGGATGTAGAAGGCAATAAATATCTCGACTTTTTTGCGGGCATTCTGGTAACTAGTGTAGGCCACAGCCGGCCTGAAGTGAACCGTGCCGTACAGGAACAAACGGAAAAACTAGCTCATGCTTCTACGCTGTATCCGGTTGATTCTCATGTCAATCTTGCAGAAAAGTTAGCAGAATTGGCCACCGGAGAGATTTCCATGTCTTACTTCTCACCATCCGGAACAGAAGCCAATGAAGCTGCCATCATGCTGGCCAAGGTGCACACCGGTAATCAGGAAATCGTAGCCCTGCGGCATGGATACAGCGGTCGCTCCATGGTAGGTATGGCCCTGACGGGACAATCATCCTGGCGGATCGGCGGCACCCATATCAGCGGTGTCAAGCATGCCTTAAATCCCTATTGCTATCGTTGCCCATTGAAGATGACCTATCCTTCTTGCGGAGCAGCCTGCGCAGAGGATGTAGAGGAGGTCATCAAAACGACCACTTCCGGTCGGATTGCGGCCTTTTTGGCAGAGCCTATCCAGGGGGTGGGCGGCTATATTACACCGCCTAAGGAATATTTTAAGATCGTAAAGGAGGTCATTCAGCATTATGGCGGCCTTTTCATCAGCGATGAGGTACAGTCTGGCTTTGGACGGACCGGAAATAAATGGTGGGGCATCGAACATTGGGAGGTCGAACCCGATATCATGACGATGGCCAAAGGCATCGCTAATGGATTTCCCTTAGGCAATACAATGACCAGACCGGATATTGCAGAAAGTACCCGAAATGCCGGGCTTACCATTAGTACTTTTGGAGGCAATCCGGTCGCCTGTGCCGCTTCTTTGGCTACTATTGAAGTTATGGAAAATGAAGCTCATCCGCAGCATGTGGCAGAGGTAGGAAAAATACTTCGTGCCGGATTGGAAAAACTACAGGAACAATATCCATTCATAGGGGACGTACGAGGCAAAGGTCTTATGCAGGCAATGGAAATTGTTGAAGATCCTGCTACCAAAGAACCGGCTCCTAAGCAAGCCAATCACATTATGGAGTCCTGCAAAGGCTACGGCCTGATCATTGGGAAGGGAGGCTTATACGGAAACACGATTCGAATTGCCCCGCCCTTAACTGCTAATGAAGAACATATTCAGGAAGCGCTTGAAAAATTAGCCAAAGCCCTGAAAGAAGTCGCTAAATCCGCCTAAAACCATGCTGACCAAATACCTTATTCTGGGCTTGTATTTTGTTGTGCTCTTCCTCATTGGAGTTTATGCTCGCCGTGCGGTCAAGGATTACAAAGATTACTATGTCGGTGGCAAACGCCTGGGCTATTGGGTCGTGGCCTTTTCCACCCGTGCCACCGGAGAAAGTGCGTGGTTGTTGCTCGGCCTGACAGGCCTTGGTGCCATTGCCGGGGTGAGCGCTTATTGGGTGGTATTAGGTGAAGTGATCGGGGTGTCGGTGGCCTGGTTCGTTATGGCCAAGCCTTTCAAAAGGTTGACCGACCGGTACGATTCGGTTACCGTGCCAGATTATCTGGTGAGTCGCTTCCAATCTACTACACACCTGCTTAGGATCGTTTCGGCTGTTTGTCTTTCAGTATTTGTGGTCATTTATGTGAGTGCACAGATCGACGCGACGGGCTCTGCCTTTGAGGCTTTTCTGGATATGAATTATTTCACAGGGGCTTTGATCGGCTTTGCGATTGTAGTGGTCTATATCTTTTTCGGAGGTTTTATTGCAGTGGCCTGGTCGGACCTTTTTCAAGGCTTGCTGATGTTTTTGGGCTTGGTGCTGCTCCCTATTGTAGCCGTTTTTTATTTAGATCAGGGAGCGCTTGGTGCCCGGCTGAACAGTATTGACCCGGACCTGACCAACCTCTGGGGGGCGGGTGGTTTTAGCTGGCTGAATATGGCTACTATCCTGGGCTATGCCTTTATTGGTTTGGGCTTCATGGGATCGCCGCAGGTCTTTGTGCGCTTTATGTCTATAAAAAACAAGGAAGAAATTAACAAAGGCCGCTGGGTAGCTATCTTTTATACCCTACTCACCGATGCTGCCGCTGTTACCATTGGAATTTTTGGCCGGTATTTATTTACCGAGCAGGGAATGGATGTAGAGGTCGTTTTGGGAAATAACGGACAAAATGTATTGGTGCATTTAGTAGAGCATACCATGCCGGTTATCTTAGTCGGCGTTTATGTGGCTGTAGTATTGGCCGCGATTATGTCTACAATCGACTCCCTTCTAGTTGTAGCGTCCAGTGCCATCATGCGAGATATTTATCAACAGATCCTCCATCCGGAGACGAAAGCGATGAATATGACCCGGCTTTCCCGCATTGTTACTCTGGTGATGGCCGTTGTGGCCCTTGGATTAGCCCTTTTAGTGGCCATTACGGTTCCTGGCCGGACGATTTTCTGGTTTGTTATATTTGGCTGGTCGGGCATTGCCGCTACTTTTTGTCCGGTCATTATTTTGTCGCTTTTCTGGAAGGGATATACCGAAAAAGGTGCCCTGGCTTCGATGATCGCAGGCTTTTTAGGGGTGCCGATCTTTAAGTTTGGCATGACGGCCATTCCAGGCGTGGGCCCTTATTTTGGAGAAATTGCCGAGCTGGGACCTGCTTTTGCATTGGCCATGCTGGTAGGTTTTATTGTTAGCAAGCTGTGGCCGAATCCGGCACTTACAGAAAATATTGAACTTTAACTTTACCTGCATTGACTTATTATTTCACATTAAGCCTTGAATTATGAACACCTTATCTCGCCGCCAATTTGTGAAATATACCGGAGCCACTGCTTTGTTGCCTGTCTTGTGGCCTTTTCGGGAAATACCCTCCATGGTTTTATACAATGCTAATATTCATACGGTTGATCCCACCCTACCTAAGGCGAACGCTATTGCCATTGCAGGACAGCGCATTATTGCCGTTGGTAGTAATGCGGATGTGCGTTGGCTGGCAGGAGTAGGTACCAAAAGCATAGATCTGGGAGGAAGTACGGTTGTGCCCGGCTTCAACGACGCCCACAGCCATCCGGGATATTCAGGCCGTGCTCATCTGTTTAATGTGGACTGCGACCTTCGCTCCATCGAAGCGATCAAAGAGGCCATTAAAGCAGAAGTCGATCGAAAGCCTCCCGGCACCTGGATATTCGGATTTAAGTATGATGATACTAAAACCAAAGAAGCCCGGTTTATTAATCGTCATGACCTGGATGAAGTAGCTCCCGACCATCCCGTCGTTATTACCCATAGAGGGGGACATACGGAATACGTCAACTCCATGGCCCTAAAGAAGGCCGGGGTTACCAATGATACGCCCGACCCAGAAGGTGGTGCCTTTGGAAGAAAAGGCGGGGAACTGACTGGGCGGATACTGGAAAAAGCCAGTGAGGTGTTCTCCTCTTTTTATCCGGAAACAAAGCCGGGAGATTACGTCCGGGGCGTCAATCATATCTCCAATATGCTGGCAAAAGCCGGCATCACTTCCGTAACCGATGCCGGAGGATCACCGGAGGATTTATCGGCTTATCATCAGGCCTATCAGGAAGGTACCTTAAAAACAAGAATATATTGTCACATTCGCCATTGGGCCCTGGATGACATGATCGAGGCAGGTGTGCGTACCGGCTTGGGTGACGAGTGGGTGCGGATAGGCGCCATGAAAACGGGCTGCGACGGCTCTATTTCCGAGCGTACTGCCCGCTTGTCTGAACCATATATTGGTCGCCCAGATGATTACGGCATTCTGACCGCTACTCGCGAAGAGCTCTATGAACGCTGCAATAAAGCTCATACCAACGGCTGGCAGATAGGCGTACATGCCAATGGAGATGTGGCCATTGATATGACCCTGGGCGTGTATGAGCAATTACAAAAAGAAAGGCCTCGGAAAGATTCTCGTTTTCGCTTAGAACATTGTACAGTAATCAATGAAGATCTGGTCAGACGCATCAAAGCGATTGGTGCTATACCTAATCCTTTTTCCACCTACGTTTATTTTCACGGAGAAAAAATGAAGGAATATGGGGCAAAAAGACTGAATAATATGTTCGCCCTTCGCTCCTTCCTGAATGCCGGCATACCGGTCACCCAAACCTCTGATTATCCTCCCGGGCCATTCGAACCCATGATGGCCATGCAGTCAAGTATTACCCGAACGGATTACAAAGGACAGCTCTGGGGCCCTAAACAAAAGGTGACGGCAGAAGAAGTCCTGAAAATTGGTACACTTAACGGCGCTCATGCTTCCTTTGAAGAACACCTGAAGGGTACTTTGGAAATTGGGAAATTGGCCGACCTGGTGGTGCTTAGCAAAGATCCTTTAGCGATAGATCCGATGAGTATTTTGGAAACGGTGAAAATTGAACGAACGATGGTTGACGGAAAATGGGTGTATGAGGGATGAAAAAACATGAGACAT
The DNA here is from genome assembly GCA_030430845.1 of Bacteroidia bacterium. Lineage (GTDB taxonomy): Bacteria > Bacteroidota > Bacteroidia > Chitinophagales > Saprospiraceae > JANQPA01. The sequence goes on from JAUIKE010000034.1 coordinate 39,919, forward strand.
CCCTTATTTTTATAGGATGTAGCGATTAGCCCTATTTTTTTCAATTTGGCTATTAGTTGTACGCAGATTACGCCAGTTTCGAAGATTCTATTTCTGAAATTTGCGCAATTTGCGGTATCTGCGTGCCCAAAAGAGCCTCAATAATAGCAAGATCAAAATTCGGGATGATTCAAGTTTTTCTCTTAATTGCTGACACATATCATTGCAAATAAGCTAAAAGATTCATAAAACACTAGCGGTACCTTAATCATAAAAGCCAGCAATATGAAACCGCTATCCACCACCAAAAACGACGCCAAACAGGTCTTCCGCCAATGCGGTACCTGCTCCCGTACCTTTTTCCATTTACTCAACCGAGAATTTGGTTACAACAAGGATTTAGAAGAAAAAGGAAGTGATCCACTGGCCGGCGGGATCATGCAGCTGGGGCATCAATGTGGTATGCTCTGGGGTTCTGCCATGGCGGTAGGAGCGGAATCCTTCCGTCGAAACGATGATACCGACGAAGCCATTGGCCGGGCGATCAAAGCCACCCAGCATTTGGTCAAGTCATTTTCAGATCGGACCCATACGCTCAACTGCCGTGAAATTACCGATACCGATTTCTCCAAGACCATCCAGATGATCAAGTATATGCTGTTCAAGGCTAAGGATTGCTTTAATCTGGCCGAAGACTGGGCACCCGAAGCTTTCGAGGCGGCGCATGAAGGCTTGGATGAAGAGTTCACAAATCTGCCTTCGGGGCCATTGAGTTGTGCCACCGAAGTTGTTCACCGAATGGGTGGTAATAAAGAGCAAATGGTTACAGTGGCCGGACTGGCCGGCGGACTAGGCTTAAGCGGTCATGGCTGTGGTGCCTTAAGTGCAGCCATCTGGATGAGGTCGATGCAATGGCTGGAAGAACATCCGAATAAACGGACTTCTTTTTCTAATCCTTTTGCAAAAGCCATATTGAAAGCCTTTCAGGAAAAAACTGGAGGGGAGTTATTATGTAATAAACTGACTGGCCGCACCTTTGAAACGATCGAAGAACATGCAGAGTTTATTAGAAATGGCGGCTGTGAGGAGCTCATAGAGGTGCTAACAGAAACGGAAGTTTGATAATTTTTTTGGATCTTCATAGGAAAATTGGAGATGATCCTAAAAACCAAGTGCATCTTTTGTTGCTGTCTTTTTATTTCTTTTTCTCTTTCCGCCAAACAAATATTTGTCTCTCCAGAAGGGGACGACATCAATGAGGGTACTATTGAAAGTCCCTTCTGGTCTATTCAAAAAGCCCAATCTGTTGCCTCGGCAGGAGATACCGTCTACATCCGGGGCGGCACTTACTCCATCACAGCAAGCGACATATCTCGGGTAGAAAGCAATCTTTTTGCCTGCATCAGTTTTTTGGATAAAAACGGTGTTGAGGGTAAAAGAATCAACTATTGGGCCTTTCCCGGGGAAAAGCCTTTATTCGATCTTACGGCAGTTAAACCATTCAACCAAAGAGTCGTCGCTTTTTGGGTGTCCGGCGATTATTTGCATCTTAAGGGTATAGAAATAACGGGCGTTCAGGTGACGATCACCTCCCATACGGAATCCTATTGTGTCTATAGCTGGGGCAACCACAATATTTTCGAGAACATCAGCATGCACGACAATAAGGGGACGGGCCTTCGGCATCGGAATGGTGGCTATAATCTTTTTCTGAACTGCGATGCCTACAACAATCACGATAATGTTTCGGAAGATCGAAGAGGAGGCAATACGGACGGCTTTGGATGTCATCCCAGAACTGGAGGGAAGGGCAATGTATTCAGAGGCTGCCGGGCCTGGTTTAACAGTGATGACGGATTCGACTGTATCCGCTCGAACGAAGCCATTGTGTTTGAAAATTGCTGGGCTTTTTACAACGGCTATTCGCAATCATTCGGGAGTTTAGAGGATGGGAATGGCTTTAAGGTCGGAGGCTATGCCTACGATGAAGCCTCTAAGATCCCCAATCCGGTTCCCAGGAATACGGTGCAATTTTGTGTAGCGGTGCGCAACAAAGCCAATGGTTTTTATTCGAACCATCATTTGAATGGCAATACCTGGCTCAATAATTCGGCATATCGGAACAACTACAACTACAACATGGTGAACCGCCAGAGCTCTCAATCGCAGAATATCAATGTAGACGGTTATGATCATGTTTTAAAAAACAATCTGGGATACAAGGGACGTTCCGGAGAAACGCTATATCTGAATGGGGCTCAAAACACACTGGTCACGAACTCTTTTGAAATGAACTTCGTCTTAACGGATGCCGACTTTGTTAGCCTGGACGAATCGGCCTTGACGGCCCCGCGGAAAGCAGATGGCAGCCTGCCTGATATTGATTTTATGCAAATAGCTCCTTCCAGTCCGCTTATTGATGTGGGTACCGATATTGGCTTCTCATATACAGGAGATGCACCTGATCTGGGTGCTTTTGAGCAAGGCCAGACCAGCACCACGGATGTTGAACAGGTAGAGTCATTCAAAGAGATTGTTTTTCCGAACCCTGCCAAAGACCTATTATTTGTAAAGGATATCACCATAGTTCAGGCTTGGGTTGTTGACCTTTTGGGCAGGCCGCAAATGCTTCGGATTGATGATGATACTTTGGATGTTTCTCCATTAGCAAATGGTGTCTATTTTTTAAACATACTTACTTCAAAAAACAAAAGGCTTGTAAAAAAAGTAGTAATCCGCTAAGGCTGGTGCTGCAGTGGTCCTTTCAAATACCGGTTGGTAAGGTGGCTGGATCATTTGGAGCTTGGTGAAAATGATGGGTTTGTTTTAGCAATAGGAGATATTTAAATTTATAGCTGGCTATATGCACTTTTTGTTAGTGTAGCAAGATGTTGGCCTCTATTAGACAAAAACAAGGAACCAATGATAAAAATCTTCAGAAGAATAAGACAGAAATTAATCAATCAAGGGAACTTACAGAAATATCTATTATATGCTATAGGTGAAATACTACTCGTTGTCATTGGGATATTAATTGCACTTCAAATAAATGACTGGAATGATGGGGTTAAAGACAGAAAATTGGAAGCTGATTATTTTCTTCGATTCAAAATAGAATTAGAGACCAACATTAAAAATATAGATGATCAAATCAACTATTGTGATCTTCAAATACACAATTATAAGGTCATTACTGAGGCTTTAAAAAAAGATTCCATCAATAAAGATGATAGTCAACTTTTATTTATTGCTATTGAGCATTTAGGTAAAACATACCCGATTGAGTATTCTAATAATGTTTGGACTGAACTATTGTATAATGGGAAAATTTCATTAATTAGAAACACAGAATTTAGAGATAGGCTTACATTATTTCATAGTGAACTACTTCAAACTATGTATTTGCAAGATGAAATCAAAAAATACAATTTAGAATATGCGAGGTTAACAGGAGAAATTCTTAGTACTGAATTAAGAAATACGATAGAAGAAAATATGCACCCAACACGCCCGGTAAATATTGCTTCCATTCCTGACCTACCTAATCAACAAAAAATAATTGAAGACCTCAAGATGTTAAATGGACTGAAGGGGTATTTAGTAGACATATATCAATCTAAGCGAGTGTATAAATATAAATTCGAAAAGCTTAAAAAAATGATATTAGAATTAGTAGATATGTGCAATGCTGAACTTGGGATAAATGAAAATAAAGGAGGCTAACGGTGAGCATAGCCGCTAAGCCTTGCATTCGCTTCGGCCTGCGGCTATGCTCACCGTTATGCCTAATATTAAACTCACAAATATGAGACATCTAAAAGCTACTAAATACTTTTCTTTCATTGTTCTAATTTTTCTGTGCAATTCAGTTTTTGCCCAAAGCCTAAAGCAAGAAAAGATGGAGCAACTAAACTTCTTGGTTGGAGATTGGATTGGGACATCAAAAGTTTATGAAAATGGGGTGGTTGCCAGGCAGGGGGCAGCATACGAAAAAATCTCCTATGACCTGGATAAGAACATTTTGGTAATCGAGCTGAATACCGAGTTTTTGCAACTCCATACGATAATCCTTTACGATGAAAAAGATCAAAAATATTATTACCACCGATTTTCTAAAAGTGGTGCCGCAAGATATCCTGCGGAATACAAGGATGGACAACTCATCGTGTGGAGAGATGAAAAGACTAGATTCTTTTTCGGCAGAACTCCAGAGGGAGGCTTTCAAGAGTATGGTGAACAATTGATCAACGGGGAATGGATCAAAACTTTTGAAGATACTTTTAAGAATACACAGTAAATCGAAATACTACGCCTTGCAATGTGTATCGTGCATAGCCCCCTGTGGGATGCTACGACACCACAATCGTGACGCTCGCCTTGATTAGAAAGAAAAACCAATGAAAAAATCCAGAAAAATATTACTTGCATCAGCTCTCCTCATTGCAGTGATATCTGCCTTTGCTTTGCTTGTTGTTCAATCTTCGATAATCCCTAGACGACCCTTCTCGGCACCTGAAACATCCTATCATAGCTGGGACGGAATTTTTTCATCTCCTCAACCTATTAGCATCCACACCTACTCAACGGGCATGATGCAAACGGACTTATCCGGCATTATGAATTTGGCGCACGAAAAAGCAGCAGATATTGAGGATGTAGTTGTTGAAATCCCCGTCACCACAAGTATCATCCATCATCAGGAATTGGGGGCCTATCTGATCGATGCGGGGCTCGACTCATCCTATACGAACAACCCATATGGCACTACCAGGGGCATTCTTGTAAAGGGTTTTTTAGGTAAAGGATCTCAAGAGCCCAATACGAGTATTGCGGCCATATTAGAGAGGAAAAACATTCAACTTCAAGGTATATGGCTAACGCACTTGCATCCTGATCATACTGCAGGGATTGTTGATTTGCCCAAGCATATTCCTTATGTCGTTGGCGAAGGCGAACGCTATTTAAATTTTCGCTTCTTTATGCAATCCGATCATTTGGCCGGAATAAAGGCGCTACATGAAATTGATTTTACTAAAGGCGTTGATTTGCCTCCTTTTGGGAAAGGCGTTGATTTGTTTGGCGATGGGTCTTTCTGGGCCATCGAATCTAGTGGTCACAGCAAAGGCCACGTGATGTATTTTATCAATGGGGTGGATGAACAGGTGATCGTGACAGGGGATGCCTGTAACGACCAATACCAATTTGACAGCGGCATTGGTCCGGGATATTTTTCAAGTGATCCTGAGAAAGCACAGAAAATGTTGGAATCAATAATTATGTTTAAGGAACGCTATCCTGAAGTCAGGCTGGTTTTTGGTCACGATCTGTAAAGGCCGTTCGAAAAAAGAGGTAGAGCAAGGAAAAGCAATCCGTATAATTGAACTCCATGACACGCTTGTTATCAGAAATAAAAAAAACCAAATGGAACAGCTAAACGAACAAATCGAAAGACTTAAAGAGAAGCTTAATAGGCTTAGATCTCTTGATCCAAAATTCGAGATATTCGGGTCTGAGAAACATCAATACCAATTGAACGACCCTAAATCAGAAGGAGAAATCTTAGAATTTGAAAGAACTCATTCGGTCAAGCTTCCAGCCGAATACAGAGCGTTCCTGAAATCCGTTGGAAATGGTGGGGCGGGCCCTTACTACGGTCTGGAACCACTGGAAAATGGGCTCTACGATGATTTGGACTATAAAAACCCTGACTCGCTGATGGATATCAGCCAGGCATTCCCGCATACAGAACCCTGGAATGTTGATTTTGAAAATCTATCTGAGGAGGAGTATCAAGAAGCAGAGGATGCTTATTTTGAGAACAAATGGTCAAGAGGGATGCTGAGAATTTCGAACTTTGGCTGTGGAGTTTCCATGAATCTAATTGTCAATGGAAAGGAATATGGTAATATTTGGGTAGATGATAGGTGTAATGATATGGGGATTTATCCGGATTCGTATTTTGGACAAAAAAGCCGAACCACCTTTCTTGATTGGTATGAACTATGGCTGGACCGATCATTGAATGAAAAAACCTGATAATACGATGGGATAGTTCAATAAACTGTGTCATAATTTGGAGTAGTCGAGATGTGATCTGACTGAATTTTGGCCATCGAAAAGTGGGCAGCAGATTGAGAACGGCATTAACTGGGGAACCAGCTATTCAGATTGCACCAGGGCTTAAACTTAACTTTGGGGAAAGTTGTATGATCATTCCTTGCGGTCAAATTTCTTATCTTGAGAGGTCACTAAATGGAAAATATGATTCAATGAGCCTAAATACAAATGCTTCACATCAGGCATTGATTTTTATTCCTGATATCAGTGGGTATACTAAATTTGTCAGTTCAACTGAAATTCAGCATGCAAAACATATTGTAGAAGAACTGCTGGAAGCTATTCTCTCCGCAAACGAAATAGGTTTAGAGCTTTCTGAGATAGAAGGAGATGCTTTGCTTTTATACAGAAAGGGTAAAGCTCCCAATTGTCAGGAATTATTAGCCCAGATTCAAAAAATGTACATCAGTTTTCATACCCATCTAAAGAAATATGAAACTCAACGCATTTGTAGCTGTGGAGCATGTTGCTCCGCAAATAATCTTGAATTGAAATTCATTGCTCATTATGGGGAAATGGCGGAAACGGTCATAAATAATCGGCCGGGCTTATTTGGAAAAGCAGTAATTGCTGCCCATAGGTTACTAAAGAACAAAATCAATTCTAATGAATATACTCTTTTTTCAAATGAACTGATGTCAGCTTGTCCCACCTGGTCAAAAATGACGGAAGTAATATGGGGAGAAACTTTTCAGTTGGAAGAAGAATATGATTTTGGAACCGCCAGGTATAGTTATGCGGAATTAAAAAACTTAGCGAAGCTAGTTCCAGAACCAAAACCTGAAGACCTTGGTATTCCTGGAGCTACACAGAATGTTTTAGAGATGGAGGGAGTAATTGAATCACCTTTAGATGTTACTTTTAACGTTATTTCAGATTATTATTTTCGTTCGGAATTCCTTGAGTGGCAGTTTGGTGAAGACAACCAAAACCATAAAATATTTCAAAATGGTTCCATGCATAAATGTATTGTTAATGAGAAGGGAAGCGGTTCGACTTTTGTAGCGCATGATTATTCATTTGATCAAAATAAAGTAACCTTTGTAGAGAGTGATCATAAAGATGGTGTTTCACTCGTATGGACACTTTTGGCAATTGAAAAAGGAATTACCCGGGTCCGGATTACTATTATTGTCAAACCTAATTTCTTAAAAGTTTTTATGTTCAACTTATTCATGAAGAAAAAAATAGCTAAGGACATGCAAAAAAGTTGGATTAATCTTAATGAGTATTGTAAAAAGATAATTCTTGAAAAGAAACAGCATCCACATCGGATCATATTACCAGAAAAAGTATTTGAAGCCAACAAAGAAAAATAGTTACTATTGGCTATACGAAACGACTGCGAATGGGGTAAAATGAACTTACATAGACCACGCTTAGCCTCCTTTCGTCGATCGCCGGGTAGTTCCTCCTTAGCATCAATAACCAACCCCATATATGAAAAAATTATTTTTCGTATTCATAGTTGCCCTATCAATTTCCTGCCAACAAACCAACCCAAAAGATGCTTCAGACCGTCAGGAGGCAGAAATCAACCTTCCCTCCGACACCATCAAAACGGCCAATGGGCTTCAGTACTTCTACATAAAAAAAGGGCAAGGAAGAAAAATTACTAAAGGTAGCTATGTCAAAGCTTACAACAGACTGTATTTGAATGATGCAGATGCCGTCTGTTGGTCATCAGACAACCTGCCGGATTCTGCCTTTGATTGGATCCATGGAAAGGCTGGATTGATAAAAGGCGCTGGTGAATTATACCCTTTATTAAGAGAAGGGGATCAGGTGGTGGCTATCACGCGAGACTCCATCGGGTATGGAAAAGAAGGCCGTGCTAATTTACACGGAGGGGCTACTTTGGTTTTTAACCCCATAATCATCAAGTCCGTTTCTGAACCCAAAGAAATTATTAGTGACACCCTGATCGCAACACTTGAAAACAAAGGCCTTGAACAGATGATAAGTGTTTATGATGGTATAAAAAATTCAGAATTAAAAGACAATTATCATTTTATGACCAGGTCTTTCACCCCCTCTGCTAGACAAACTTTGGGATGAGAAAAAATTCGAGTTGTTGGAGAAAGTCTGTCTCAGATTAAAAGGACCTACGAGTTCAGCGTTTAGTGAATATTTTGACCTTGTACGAGCAAATGCATTGAAAGAACTAGGGAGATATGAAGAAGCGATCAGTTTGCTTGAATCCCTACTTGAAAAGGGTATTGAACGAACAGAACGGGCAGAAAATATTTTAAAGGAACTTAAAGAGCTTCAAAAAAAAATAATTAAGTTACAGACCTATGCTTAGGTGCCGCTGCGCTGCAGCTTTATTGGACGCCCATTTTTCAGCCTACGGTTCGCACCGTAGGCTGTGAGCTTTCGCCGCCCTGCGGCTAGTAGGAAAGCATCGGAAAGCCGCAGGGCGGCGAAAGCTCACAAAGCTCGGGTGTCAACCCGAGCATTAAAAACGCAGCTTCCAATAAAGCTGCAGCGCAGCGGCACCTGAGCCTAGGTTCGTAACGTCACTAAGCTTGAAAAATTGATGAAAAAAATAATTCTTTCAATCGTCGTAGTAATTGTTTTAATCTTAGGTGTCTTAATTTTCAACACCCTACGCCTCAGTTCAAAACAGGTGGCTCCGGAGAGCCTGGCGAAAATAGATCTTCCGGACGATGTCTTTCAAAACCTCTCAAAAGGCATACAATACCCAACCATTTCTTTTAGTGAAGAGGCCGTTCCTGATTCGGCCGCTTTTTTCGGCTTTCACCGTTTTCTTGAAGAAAGCTTTCCGTTAACCCATGCCAAACTAAGTCTGGAAAAAATCAACACCTACAGTTTACTGTATACCTGGGAAGGCTCAGATGCCTCAAAAAAACCTATTATTTTTATGTCACACCAGGACGTGGTACCGGTTGATCAGCCCACCTTGTCCGACTGGGAAGCAGGTCCTTTTAAAGGTGAAATTTCTGAAACGGATATTATTGGCCGTGGCACAATGGATGACAAAGGCACCTTGATAGGCCTGCTAGAAGCCGTTGAGATGCTATTGGAAGAATCATTCACACCTTCCCAAACGATCTACCTCGCTTTTGGTCATGATGAGGAAGTCGGTGGTGGAAAGGGAGCCGCTGCAATTGCCGAACATTTAAAAACAAAAGGGGTGCAGGCGGCCATGACTCTTGACGAAGGAGGTTTTTTAGCCACTGACCTGGTTCCGGGAATTGACAATCCCGTCGCCATGGTTAATTTAGCGGAAAAAGGTTTTGCTTCTTTTAGACTCATCGTTGAAACCAACGGGGGTCACAGCTCAAGTCCGCCGAAAGAAAATACCATCGGTATGCTGGCTAAGGCGATAGTCGACCTGGAAAATAATCAGTTGCCGTATAAACTCGTAAAGCCTATTGATTACCAATTTGAATACATGGGGCCGGAATTACCTTTTTTCAAAAAGCTGGCCTTTGCCAATCCCTGGTTATTTAAAAAGCCCATTCTTGAGGCCTTGAATGCACATACCACAACAGCTCCGACCATAATTAATGGAGGGATAAAAAATAATGTAATTCCCACAGTTGCGGAGGCCACGATAAATTTTAGAATTCTGCCCGGCGAAACGATTGAGTCTGTAAAACAACACATTGAAAGCACCATCTCTGATAAAATAAAAGTAGAGCCCGTTGGCTTTTTAACCAATCCTTCGCCCGTTTCGAGTATTGATTCTGAGGCGTATAAAACACTGGAAAAGACGATACGCAATATGTTTCCGACTAGTATTGTGGTGCCTGGTTTAGTGGGCGGAGGTACGGATGCCCGTTACTTTTACGAGATTTCAGAGGATGTGTATCGTTTTTACCCCATACGTATTGGCCCCGATAGCATGACGCGCTTTCATGGTATTGACGAAAAAATAAGTAAAGAAAACTACAAGGAGATTATTGAGTTTTCTTATCATTTGATTAAGCAATTTGGTTAAGTAATCTATTTTATTCCTTTGCAGGTGCTTGCGGCAGAGCCGCAAGCACCTGCAAAGGAATAATTGATTCAATACCTCATCTGCTCATCGAGGCCCAACTCCTCCACGACCATTTCTTCCAAAGCCTTCACTTCCTGAGCATAATCTACGTTTCCTTCATCCAAATACTTCAACTCAGATAAAATAGTGAAGATGAAATTTTCAGGGGAAGCTTCATTCCAATCTTTTTGCAGTTGGGTATTTCGATGGCTTCCAAAACGCAATTCCGTCCGGTGCCGGTTCCAGCGGGCCTGGACATCAGTGCTTCCTTCGATCAAGACCTTGCCATTGGTCTCGTTTTTTACCTGAAAAACACCCATGACGGGCTTATGCTGTTTGTAGGCCTGTTTTAACTCCTTTTTGGTTTTCATTATTCCAATTTTATTTCGATGGTTTGTTTAAAACGGCTAACAATATTATCCTCCAAATAATTTCTGATGGCTACTTTTTCATCGAACGTTTCGTTGAAATTCAGGCTTTTTATTGAGAAAGATTCCAGTGCTGCCACCAGGCTATCGAGACTGCCTGCGGTCTTCCAAGTGCCGATGCCAAAATGAAAAGCTCTGTATGAATTCTCAGGGGTGTTCTCTAATTCAACCACCAGCGTATCTGAAAAGCTTTCTTCATTAAACTTATACATATGGTCGCCCGGGCTAAAAATAATAGTTACCGTAGCATTGGAGCCGGTGGCATTTTCGATGATGATCGTTTGTACTGGGTCACAGGAAAGTAACAAACAGCTAATACTCACCAACAAAAGGGTAATTACATTTTCCTTCAGCTTCATTTTGATGATTTTATAGATCATAGGTCTTATTTATTTCCTGGCAGCTTCCGGGGCGTCTTTCGAAATAGTGTCGCTGCGCTGCAGCTCAAAACATGGGCCTTTTTGCCTGCGGTTAGCACCGCAGGCTGGGAGCTATCGCCGCTTCACGGCTTTTATATTACCTGAAGATATGATTAAATGTTTTAAGTTGGAAGCACCTCATTTTTTCAAGGATCGCAAAGCTGCGAAGCAGCGTCAGCTGCCAGCCGATGGCGTCAGCCATCGGTAAAAAAAAGGGACGTATGAATAGCTGCAGCGCAGCGACACTAATGGCACAAAAAGGAGAAGCGGCAGAAGGCCGCTTCTCCTTTTTATTTTTTAACGTACAAACACGAATCTCTCTTCCACCCCTTTTGCACATAATGCCCTTCCATGATTTTTTCCAACTGAAAACCGCATTTTTCCAATACCCTTTGAGAGGCTTTATTGCGGGTGTCAGTAGTAGCTTTGATGACTTTAATGCCGAGTTGACCTTGGGCGTAGCTTATTAATCCGGTGGCAGCTTCTGTAGCCAGGCCCTGATTCCAGTACTTTGGGTTGACGATGTATCCGATCTTGGCTTCCTGGAAGTCCTGGTTTTCGATGTACAAGCCGCAGCCTCCGATGACTTCGTTACGCCCTTTTAATTCCAGGCACATTTCAAAGGTGAGCCGGGGCTTCTCATACCTATGGGCAATAGCTTCGTCCAGAAATTGTAAGGTATCCTCCTTCGTATTGGGACCCCAGGCCTGGTATTGGACAACTTCTTCTTGTTGAGCATAATCGTGGACAGCGTCAAAGTCGGTAAGGGCAAACTCTCTGACTGTAAGCCGGAGAGTATTAAAAAATGTGGACATGGCTTTTATTTATTTTTCATCCATCTTCACCAATTTTTGAGATGGAATGAAAGTCAGTTTAAAATCTTTCAGGAAGGCACTTCCCACAAAAACATCCTCAATGTCAGGATCTAAAACAATCTTGGGAGACGGAATCAATTGTTTTCCAAAATAAACATTTTCAGTCAATTGCCCTGTATAGGTTTGGGCATATCCTGTCTGATTGTTATACATCACCTTACCTTTAGCAATAGTTGCCTGAAAATGGAGGGAATCTTTCCAGTGCATTGGAAAATACAGATTGCCCGCAGCCCCGGTATCGAAGTTGATCAAAACCTCTTTTTGTCCCACTTTTGATCGTAAATAAGGCATGCGCTCTAGCAATTCATAGCTTAGCCAACTCGAATCGGGCTCTGCGTCAGGGGTAGAAATGAAAGCAAATTTCATGTTGGGATAATCCATCACAAAATTGCTTTTCCCGATCAGGTTGAAACCCAGTACTCCGTCCACATCCAACTCATCATACACGGCTCCGTGTACAGACAGGAAAACGCTCTCCCCAATTTGGAGGGATCGAGCTACTGCTATGTCACCTCTTGCTCGGTCCACTATAACGTCCATCCCCGCATCCTCCACCACCGATCGTTTAAAATTCAGTACGTTGGAGCCCAGGTCAATCAAAAAACGGTAAGGACCTCTGCCGTTGATCATAATATCTAAGCATGGCAGTGTAGGAGAGCCGGTAATCATGAGTGTGTCCCTGGCGATGTAATATTCATCGGTGGCATACCTGATTTTGTTTAAAAGGGCTTCGCTGAATTGACTGTATGAAAAGAATGGACAAAGCGTCAGAAGGATTAGAAGATATTTTTTCATTTTCTTTAGTTAGGTTCTATTTCTTTAGTTTTTGTTGCAGAACCTCTTATGAAAAAGAATAAAATGAGGCAGTCGACCCCAAACGGGGTCGACTGCCTCATTTTATACCTTTTATTACTAAATTAGCCTTGAAATTCTATAAACCACCCGATCATGCAAAACCTTTTCCACCACCTCTTTATCAGTACCAAAAGTGCCGTACGACATTTTCAAAAAAACCGAGTATACGGCGGGCTGAATATACTGGGGCTCTCCATCGCCCTGGCTAGCCTGATCCTGGTGATGATCTACCTTCATCAGGAAACCACTTATGAGTCTTTTTACCCCAATGCCGATCGCATCTATCGGCCTACCTATAAATTCTCTAGCCAGGGTGATTATGAAGTGCATTTCGCCCGCATCCCACTTGACTACATCAACCAATTGCCCGATGAAATGCCGGAAATTGAACAATTGATCCGCTTCCAGAACCAGGAACAAAAATATATCCGGATTGGAGAGGAACGCTTCAAACCTAAGCATGCCTATGTGACCGATGATGAGGTTTTTGCCGTATTCGACCTTCCTTTTTTAGAGGGGAATCCTTCTACGGCTCTTACAAAACCCCATTCGGTGGTGCTGACCGAATCAACAGCTCGAAAGTATTTTTCCAGTACGAATGTAGTCGGACAGGAGTTAATGGTGCTCGGCACCTGGCAGGAGGAAGAAATTGTTTATCAGGTTACGGGCGTCATCGAAGACCTGCCGGCAAATACGCATCTGCCGATCGAAATGCTCTTTTCCTTCGCCGGTGAAGAGGAGCGAACCGGCTGGGCCTATGTGTATACCCTATTGTCTGAGGGTAGTGATATTGCAAGCGTGGAGGCCAAAATGCCTGATTTTATCCAGAAATATACCGATAGCGAGAGCCAGGGCGGAGTTAGTTTCCCGTTCCAGGCGATGACGGATATTCACCTGACCTCTAATCTGGCAAGAGAGCTACAGCCGAACGGGCAGCTTCTCTATGTCCGCATCTTTTTCTGGACGGGACTTTTCCTTTGGATCATTGCGCTTATCAACTTTGCCAACCTGCATACAGCCCTGAGTATGAATCGAGGTAAGGAGGCGGGTGTACGGAAAATACTGGGTGCTGCCAATCGACATCTTTTTCTGTCAACCCTGGTGGAAAGCTCAGTATACAGCTTGATCGCCTTACTGCTTGCGGGAGGGCTGGCGTCCTTGGTGTTTCCCTACTTCAGCCAATTGATGGATGTGCAGGTCTTACCTCCCATGCCCTGTTTTGTGCCGATACTGATCGGTATTGCTGTTTTGAGTGGGGTGGTAGCGGGCATTTTCCCTGCTTTATTGCTTAGCTCCACACAGGTGCTACAAATCATCCGGCAGGGGAACAACTGGTCGATGAAGGGACGTCCGAGAAAAATAAACCTTAAGCGGGCAATGATCACGGTGCAGTTTTGTGCCACTATCATTTTAGTAGGCGGAGCGATTGCCGCGCATTTGCAGTTTAAATACATTCAAGAGAAAAACCTGGGGCTACAGTCCGAACATGTATTGGTTATTCCCAATGTTCCGGAGCGAGTGAAAAACAACTATCTCGTATTTAAAAACCGCCTGGAAGAATTACCCGGCATCAGCCAGGTCGCAGCCTGTATGCAGGTGCCGTCTACCGAGATTCGGGATGTGGGGCCGGTAATGGTCAGAGGCGCTTCCGAAGATCCTGCTCAGGCACCCATGATGGACATGCAGGTGATTGACCCCGATTTTATTGACATGATGGACATACAGCTGGTGGCTGGAGAGGACTTTAGCAGAAGGACAAAGCTACTGGCTCCTCCTGAATTTAATGAAGAACTAACCCCTGTTAATTACCTGAATGAATCTCCTCGTTCGTACCTGATCAATGAAACGGCCATGAAACAGCTGGGCTGGCAGAACCCGGAAGAAGCTATTGGAAAGGAGATCAACTGGTTGATCGGACCTTACCAATTGGCTTACGGCCCCATCACAGGCGTGGTGGCCGACTTTCACCAGGAATCTTTGCGCAACAAAGTCGATCCGACAATACTGACGGTAGAGCCGATTTGGCTGGGGAATGTCCTTGTAAAAGCAGAAACGGCAGACCTGCCGGGCACTATTGCCGGCATTGAATCGATTTGGAATGAACTGTTCCCTTTTGCCATGGAATACCAATTCATGGATGAGATGTTTAATCGGCTGTATCAACAAGATCGGGTTCAACTGAAGCTCCTGAGTGTGCTCAGTATGATTGCCATTGTCATTTCCTTCATTGGCTTAATCAGCCTGGTAGCCTTTGCCCTGAAAAGAAGGGCCAAAGAATTGGCCATTCGCAGAGTGATCGGCGCCGACCTGAAGGCCCTGGCCTCCCTGATCGGGCGGGAATATTTCTGGATTGTGGCTGTTGCTGCGGGCATAGGTATTCCGCTGAGCTACTATTGGGTGATGCAGTGGATGCAGAATTTTGCTTACCATACCAATGTTTCGATCGGGATCTATTTTCTGGCAGTAGCGGTGGTGTATCTGTTACTCGTAACGACCATTTATTTGCAAACCTTGAAAGCGACGGTGGAAAATCCGGTGACGGCTTTGAAAGAGGAATAAACATGAGTCATACGAATCCGGGATAGAAGAGTGAGGAGCCTGATTTTTTCCTGAGATAATTTAAATTAATTGGGGTAAAAAACCTTCCATCGACAGGGCCTTTTAATAGCCCCCGGCTTATTGGCGTTAAAAAAATAAGCGCCTAACCGGACAGCAAGCTTCAGCTTGCCAGGAAAGCGAGCTTTAGCTTGCTTATTTTTTGTTGAAAAGGAGATATGCTGTTTTGGGCAAACTGAAGTTTACCCTCCTGGCAAGCTGAAGCTTGCACTCCTGTAGCTTACAAAAAATAATTATTCGGCGGTTAAAAAATGAACTGCAATAACACTGAAAACTAAACATCGTAAAGCGATGTCGTCCGATTCCTCGTTTATTTTAAAAGCTTATCATTATGAACCCTTTCAAGCATCTCCGGATACCCCAAAGAATCCAAACCCATTAATAATGAATAGAAGTTATTTAAAGAAAAAAGCGTTTTTCTCAAAGCCGGGAAATACACTTCCGTAAACTCCACCCCACAGCCTTCCTCCCAAAAGGTGTTGGATGCAGGAACTGTCTTTTCCGAATCAATAATCTCATAAGTTTTCTTCCATCTCCTTTTTCTAACCGCTACCCAATCAGTTAATAGGTCCTGCTTAATTGTATTGAGAATATTCTTTTCAGCCGGATGACTCCATTTGATCCAATGCTCCATGACACCGTAGGCTAATAACTCGTCTTTCCACGATTTCACTTTTAGCTCATGATTGCCTTCCCTAATCTTAATGCCGGTATTGGGGCCGCTATTTTTCAAATAAAAATCTGTACGTTCCGGCTCGTGGGTTTCACTTCCCGGAAGAAGGGCAAATAGCTTCGATAGTTTTTCTTTTTCAGTGGGCCACCATCGGATTTCTGAACTTTGGAAAAGCATAGGACCAGTTTCAGCTCAAAAGATTATACTTAAGTACCAGTACTCCATCTTTCCGCCAGCGGATCCACCCCCGACCGACCGATTGATAGTTTTGGTCGGAAACGACCACATTCAACCAGTCTCCCGATCTGGATTTGGCCTCCAGAATATGATCCGGACCGATATTGGGCATCGTATCCGAACCATCATCAGGAGACATTTTGACCGGGTTAGCACTCCAGTTGGTTGGTTCAACTGAATGGATCGATGTTAAAAACCGGGGCCAGGTTAAAAGATCCATGTACTCTTCTCCGACCCAGGCGGTTTGATTACTTTGCTTATTTGTTACCACCTGCAGGCGCTTGCCTTCCTTGGTTTTTACGAGGAAAAAACACATTTGGTAGTCTAGCTTGAGATGCTCCGGATTCATCGGCGAGGAGGCTCCATCCACGATTAGGTGATAAGGCCCCTTGCTGAAGATTAAACTATCCGAAGGTGTTTCGCCTTCCGGAGAAGGGTAAAAGTAAATGACCTGACCTGGATCCATGAGTGGTTTTCCCATTCCCAGGCCAATCGATACGGCATCTTCCAGCACGGGATCTGGTACTATCGGCGGTTCGATTGGAACAGCCGGAGCGCTGGGTTTAGTCACCTCCGGCATTTCAGACCGGATCTCGCCGGAAGCTTTTGGCCGGTTGATGTAGCGATAGGTCAACCAAAGGATCATTCCAAGGCAGCCTATTCCCAAAACCAGGTTAATAATTTTGACTGTCCGGGCTTTTAAAAAACGCCAAAAAACTAAACCGGCAATGAACCCAATAACCAGGCCTATAACCGCATAAAACATAACAATAGCCCCTCCGACTAAGCCTGGGTTTTCGGGCATAAAAAAACGTGAGATAAACCCTCCAATGAATAGGCCCGCCAGGCTGGTGAAGAAAACAAAGAGAATGACAGCAAAGGTTATTTTTTTCATTACCAGGAAATTATTTTTTCAAGAGTTTCTCCGGCTTTTAAGGTTACCGTAAAAGTTTGTTTGGAAATTTCCCGGGTTTTTAAAGGCGTCACAGTTACTTCGTAAGTATCGGGGCTTAGTATATAGCTTTTGGGGTTGGAACTGGGGCTCGTATAAGTTCGCCCTCCGGCAACAGACCTCCTGGTGCTTGCAGGAACAATGTTCACCGTTACATCCCAGAGTTCGCCCTTGTATTTGGCCCCTACTTTTAAGGTAGCGCTTTTAAATTCATGGGCCTGAACAACGCTCTCTCCCGGCTTGATTTCTATGTTTTCAATCAAATGACTGGCGGATAGACCTTTGATCGTCACCGATTTAATTTCGATGTCATACCTTCCGGGGGAGATCTCTTTTTTTAGAGGGTTAGAGCGGGGCCCCGTATAGGTTCTGCCTCCGGTAACCGATCGGTTTCCACCATGAGGAATGACATTCACGGTTGCATCATGGAGCGCTCCATTTTCGGTAACTTTTAGTTCCAGATGTCCGGATGAAAAGTCAAAAACTTGCTCATTTACCTCAGTTTCCGTAACTACTATCCCTGTTCTTTTTTGTGGATCAACACCGCGCTGACCGACAACTGTGACCTCAATATCGTAGGTCCCGGCTGGAAGATTAACAATACCCGGATTGGAGCTTTCATCTTTGTAGGTCCGTACGCCGCCTACATTTTCGAGTGTGCCGGTTTTTGTAACCTGGACAGCGGCATCGATCAAAGCGCCGTTGCGGAGAGTTTTTACAGCCAGGCGGCCTCTGGGTACATCTACCGTAATTTCGCTGGTTTGCTCTACAGCACCGGCTAGTTGATCCTTATCGGAAGCATCGATGTAGAGCCCTTCTCCTTCTCGTGCGGCGCACTCAAGTGGCGCCCGGTCGGCGTCTCCGAGGTCAAAGCCGATGATGTGGAGCACGAAATCTACTCCAGCTGCCTTGGCTTCTTTTACCACCTGGCAAAGGTCGCCGGTGCAGGTTTCGATGCCGTCCGTAATCAGTATGATGGTGGCGGACTCTCCGGAGCTTTTTAGTTGATTGACAACTTTCAGCGCTGATTGTGCCAGCGGGGTTTTGCCTAATGGATTCAGGTCATTCAAGGCCTTGGTAAAGGCGCCTTTGTCGGTATTAGAAAGCGGCAGAATCTCTTCGATGTCGGCACAATCGCCTTTTTGGCGGTGGCCGTAGGCGACTAGCCCGAGCTGTTGCTCGGCCGGCATGTCCCCGACGAGCTCTGCCAGGACTTCCCGGGCCAGGGCGATTTTAAATTCACCATCGACTTTTTGCCACATGGAGCCACTGGCGTCAGTAATAAATATAATAGGTTTGGAAGAGGCTGGGTCCTGAGCAAGGACAGTTATTCCAACCATAAGGTAGAACAGAAATAAAAAGATCTTTTTCATTTGGTTAATTTTTTCTGAAGTTAAAAAGATTGATAGAAAGCACTAAAAAAATGGAAAAATATTTGAATAAGAGTAGGATTGAGTGAAAAACAAAAATTCATTATCTTATAGCAGTTCTACTGCCGACGTTCATTAATTTTTTGCTCACCAATGGAAGTTACTTTTTCATTTTTGGACGTCTACACTGAAATTTTTTCACCAAACTTTGGTATATGAAACGCCTTTTATTTCTGTTCACTTTGGCCCTTATGACTGGATGTTTATGCGGGCAACCTCTGGATAATGCTGCGATTAAAGAGAGAATTGAAAAATATAAATCCGATATCCGGGGGCCATACAAAGACATTAGGTGGTTTTGTGAAAATGG
>JAUIKE010000035.1 GCA_030430845.1 Bacteroidia bacterium
ATTAGAAAACAATGGAAATTGGCTTTGATAGTCTGGTTCTCCTCTCAACTGATGCTAAAATAACAACGGCCTGACGAAATTTTATTCCGTCAGGCCGTTCATGCATCCCTTTTCAGGGATGCCCTATCTAGAGATGTCATGTCTGATTTACGAGGACATGTCATGTCTTAGACATGTCATGTACCTCTTTTTTGCCTTATTTTTTGGCGTTGAGATAGTTACGTATAGAAAGTTTCAACCTCTGTTGAATATGACATGTCTAAATATGACATGTCTTTTATCCGGCAATCAAAAAACCAATAAAAACCAACAAAAAGCTGATCACCTGCTCCAATTTTTCCCATTTACTGCGCGCAAAGGTAAAGTCCTCTAGTGTATAGATATAACGTACTGGCAGGTAGAATACTAAAAGGAAAAGCCCGATCGGAAACAGGTAATATAGGAAATCCATGGGGTCGTCTAGGCCTTTGATGCCTATATCTCTGAAGACTTCGGCCACCACTAGCTGACCAAAAGCCAACACCAGCATCAAAACAACATCGGCGGCAAAATCAAGGCTTTCCTTAAAATCGGGAAGCGGTTTTTTACTGGCCATATAATAGACGATAAAACCTTCTCGTACCATTAGAGACAAAAAAATAATTACAGCCACAAAAGTCACCTGAAAAATATCCGGCAGGCCGATCGCTTGCAGACTGGCCATAAAAAGCACCGCAAACAAGGCAATACGGCCTCCCCAACAGATAAAGGACAGTACGCCGGCATACATCGATCGGTGCAAAAGAATAGGCGCTAATCCGGCCGTTTCCCGCCTTTGATTGAATGCCCCCATGCTGTACCGAGTAGCCCAGGGCTCCAGTAAAAAAATGATCAGGTACAGCAGGGCCAGCCAGGGTGCCTTGTCCAGGTTGTTAATTCCTCTGGATCCCAGCGAGTTGGTGAAGCCAAGAAAGGTGAGAACAGAAAAAAGGTTGATGATGATCCCTTTATGCTTGAGGTAAAATCCCTGAATACTTTGATCGACCAGCTTGTTCAATGATGTGAAGCTTAAATTAAAATCTAAATATAGTAAAGATGCATCGATAATTTATGTTTGTCCCAACATCAAGCATCTATCAATTATTTTCCCTATCTTGCGCTCGATTAATGGCGACGATCTCTCAAAAGATCGAATCATAATCATAAATTAAGCATTTAATCATCCGGACACTGTTCTTCAATCTCGCCATCTTTTAGCCAGTCTTCCGTATAGCATTTAACATTAATACATGTCATTTAAAGAACTAAGGCTCATCGAGCCCATCCTCCGTGCGTTGAAAGCCGAAGGATACGAAAACCCCACGCCTGTACAAGAACAGGCCATTCCTATTGTTTTAAAAGGTCGCGACCTTTTAGCTTGTGCCCAGACGGGGACGGGCAAAACAGCCGCCTTTTCCGTGCCTATGTTACAGTTAATGGAACAGGACAACAGACGGGGCCGCCGTCACATCCGTTCCCTGATCCTGACACCTACACGGGAACTAGCCATCCAGATTGGAGAGAGTATCTCAGCCTATGGTCGTCATACGCATCTTCGCCATACCGTGATTTTCGGAGGCGTCTCACAGCATAACCAAGTCAATGCCCTGAAGTCAGGAGTAGATATTATTGTGGCTACTCCCGGCCGATTATTGGATTTAATGAGTCAGGGCTTCATTTCTCTGAACAAAATTGAATACTTTGTATTGGACGAGGCAGATCGAATGCTGGATATGGGCTTTATCCATGATGTCAGAAAAGTCCTAAAGCAATTGCCTGATCGCCGTCAATCCCTCTTTTTCTCAGCTACTATGCCGCCGGTCATCCAGGAATTGGCGGATCGTATCCTCTACAAACCGCTGACGGTAGAAGTTACTCCGGTAAGTACGACTGCTGAGAAAATTGAGCAGTCGGTTTACCATGTTGTGAAAAAGGAAAAAAGAGCCTTGTTGTTGCATCTTCTGAAAAATGAGGATATAGAAAATGCCCTGGTTTTTACGCGTACCAAACACGGTGCAGACAAGGTCGCCAAAGTCCTCAGCAAGGCCGGCATCTCCGCAGAAGCCATTCACGGCAATAAATCTCAAAATGCTCGTCAAAGGGCTTTGGGCAATTTTAAGAAAATGAAGACCCGCGTGTTGGTGGCCACTGATATTGCCGCTCGTGGTATTGATGTGGATACGCTTTCACATGTCATCAACTTTGACTTGCCCAATGTACCGGAAACCTATGTACACAGAATTGGTCGTACAGGCCGTGCCGGTGCCAGTGGAATAGCCATTTCTTTCTGCGATGCAGAGGAAAAAGCCTACCTAAAGAGTATCCGCAAACTGACTGATCAGGCCATACCGGTTGTGGATGATCATCCGTTTCCCATGTCTGCAGCAACGGAGGAACCACAAAACAATAACAGATCCTCGAATGGTGGTCAAAAACGGCACCACGGCGGGCATTCTCGACATCAGGGAAATAACAGGCGTAGAAAGAGTAATAACAGAAGAAGAGAAAGGAATTAAAAAAAAGGCTGGCGAACCCAAACGGGTTCGCCAGCCTTTTTTTTAATTCCTTTTAAACGGCACAAACCGCACCGGAAACAAACTACTGGCTTTTATCTTCTCCTTCTTCTTTTTAACCAATTTCAATTCCTGTGCCAAATGTGCCGGCCCAACTGGGATGATCATTCGGCCGCCTTCTGCCAATTGCTCGAGCAGAGGAGGAGGAATGGTTTCTGGAGCAGCCGTTACTACAATTCCGTCAAAGGGCGCATGCTCTGCCCAGCCCTGATATCCGTCGCCGATTTTGGAGATGATGTTGTCATATCCCAGCTCCTTAAAAGTCTCGGCTGCCTTTTTACCTAGTTCCTCTACTATTTCGATGGTATAGACGGTATCCACAATCTCGGCCAAAACAGCTGCCTGATAACCCGAACCGGTACCAATTTCCAGGATTTTCATTCCTGGTTTAGGTTTCAGTACGGCGGTCATGTAGGCGACCATGTAGGGCTGGGAAATGGTTTGCCCATGGCCAATAGAGAGCGGACGATCTTGGTACGCTTTTTTCTGTTGGTATTCTGGTACGAAGCGATGGCGAGGCACCTCTTTCATGACTTTTAGAGTGGAGGCATGATAGAGACCTCTTTTTAGGATTTGTTCTTCCACCATTTCTTCCCTTCTCTCCTGGAAGTCTTCCTGGGCCAGCCCATTCTTACCAAATAACAGGAGCATCCCAATACAAAAAGGAGAGAATATTCCTGGCTTCATAGTTTGGGGGTTAATGATGTAATCAAAACACGCTATAGAATATAACATTTCGATAAGGATATAAAGTTTTAAATGAAGGTCGACCTAAAACTCCTCCCCCTCTAAAGGCATACAAAACTCAAAACCCTAAGCCGCCAACTATTCTCAAATTTTCTTACATTAGACATTATTACTGAAACTGACCATATGACACACCTTGGCCTGCCGCTATTTTTGAAGTTTAATCTTCCAATAAAGGCTAATTCCTTACATTGGTACCTGCTGCTTTTCATCTTTTCTATGAGTAGTCTTCATGGCCAGGATCTTTCCAGTCCAGGTGAGAGGGGCTTCCCTCGCATTACCAATTATTCGGCTCGCGACTATACCGGAGATGGAGGTAACTGGGCACTGGCTCAGGATGACCAGGGCCTGATATATGTTGGTAACGAAGGGGCTTTAATGGTATTTGACGGAGTCAACTGGAGCAGCTTGCGAAATGCCGGAGGGACACTTTCACGCTCGCTCGCAAAAGATAGTGAAGGAAAGATCTGGGGAGGCAATGTAGGAGACCTGGGGTATTACGATTACGACAGCATCGGCCAGATCCAGTTTGTTTCCATGAGATACCTGATTCCTGAAGCGCATCGGACGTTCGATGATGTGTGGATGCTGCATGCCAAATCGGACACGGTTTACTTCGTCACTACCTACAAGCTGTTTCGGTATGCCCCCAGTATGGATTCTATGCAGGTTTTTGAAACCGAAAGGGCTGGTTTTCACGTTGCGGCCATGGTGAATGGCGAATATTACATTCGAGAATGGGGGGCAGGCTTAAAAAAAATGGTGGACGATCGCCTGGTTCTTGTGCCCGGAGGCGGTCGGTTCTCCCAAACAAGGATATATGCCATTTTGCCATACGACGAAAACAGACTACTCATTTGCACCCGTGAAGAGGGCTTATTCCTATATGATGGTCAGCAGTTTACTCCATTCCGAACGGGAGCGGACCCCTATTTGAGAAGAACGGGTATTTACTCTGCTGTCAACTTACCTGAAGGTCGATTTGCATTGGGTACATTGGGTAATGGCTTACTCATTATTGATAAAAGCGGCCGCTTGGTGTATAAGCTGGATAAAAATAACGGTCTGGCAGATAATACCGTCCTGTACACTTTTGTAGATCGACAGGGAGGGCTTTGGGCCGGCCTCGAAAGTGGCTTGTCCAGAGTGGCCATCAACAGTCCGTTTACCTATTTTAATACAACCAATGATATGTCAGGAGTAGTGCATGTCATTCGTCGATATCAGGGGCGTTTGTATGTAGGTACTTCCACCGGCCTGGCCTTTTTGGATCCAGTCAGTGGTCGGTTTCGGCCGGTAGGAAATCTGGCTGATCAGGTTTT
Source organism: Bacteroidia bacterium (assembly GCA_030430845.1). Classification (GTDB taxonomy): domain Bacteria; phylum Bacteroidota; class Bacteroidia; order Chitinophagales; family Saprospiraceae; genus JANQPA01. The sequence goes on from JAUIKE010000035.1 coordinate 4,661, forward strand.
TGTATTGGAGGTTATAGGCAGTGAATTATTCGTAGGGGGATATGATGGCTTATTCAAATTAAAAGGAAATGGACTTGAACCGCTGATGTTGTCTATTAACAGAGACTTTGCCGTTTCCTGTATTTTACCTTCACAAAGAGATTCAAACAGGCTGTATGTAGGTCTTGGAAACGGCCTGCAACCGCTGTACAAACAGTCAGACGATAGCTGGCGCAGAGAAGCTTTTATTCCGGGTACAGAAGGGGAAATTTTCAATATGGTTGAGGATGAAAGCTACGGGCTGTGGCTTGGCTATGCTAACATCAATACTTTCCGGCGGGTGACCTTCCCCCATTGGCCGGATTTGAGCGACCCTGTCATTAAGAATTATACGCAGGCGGATGGATTATCCGAAGGCGGTAAGCTGGTCTATAAAATTGACGGTGAAATTTATGCTTCTAAAAATGGGACTTACAAGTGGATAAGTAAAGAAGACCGCTTTGAGCTGGCGAGATCTTTTGAAGGAAAAGATATTCTGGCTACCAGGAATGAAGGGAGTGTATGGCTGGCTAACGATCGCTTTTCCGGGCTCACTATGGCCAAAAAAGATGAAAAAGGAGAGTATACCCTTCAAACAGGAACCTTTAGGCCGATGGCAGAAGCCGTTATTTCGGCCGTGTTTCAGGAAGAGAACGGCTTGGTTTGGATCGCTACAGATGAAGGTTTAGTAAAGTATGATCCTTCCAGTGACGAGGAAGTGGACCCGTCTTACCAGACCTTAATCAGATCGGTTACAATAGGAGAAGATTCTTTATTATATGTGGGAAATGTTGATTTTTCACGAGCGGTGATAGACTTTGCTTTTAATAGCCTGAGCTTTTCCTTTTCAGCACCTTCATACGACTTGCCGTCAAGAACGGAATACCAAACCCGCCTGGACGGCTTTGACCGTAAATGGTCAAGCTGGAGTAATGCTCCGGTAAAGAAATATTCTAATCTGCCCGAAGGAAAGTATACCTTTTATGTCCGTTCAAGGGATATCAACGGAACAATAGGGGAGGAGGCTCGATTTCCTTTTACGATACCCTCTCCCTGGTATCGCCAATGGTGGGCCTATCTTTTATTTGTCTTGATTGGCTTAGGCCTTGTTATTTCTTTCGTGCGTTGGAGAACAGTCCGGCTGAGAAAACAGCAGGAAAAGCTGGAATTGCTGGTTAAGGAACGCACCCAGGAGTTGAGTACCGTCAATCAGGTCAGCCGGGCCTTATCTGAGCATCTAGAGTTGGAGGACCTCATCCAGATGGTGGGTAGTAAACTGCGCGATTTGTTTGATGCCAATATTGTATATGTGGCTTTACTGGATAAGGAGAGCCAAATGATCAACTTCCCTTACCAACATGGCGATGTCATCCCTCCCTTACCGATGGGACAAGGCCTGACTTCCAAGATAATCGAAACGAAGACGCCCATATTGATCAACAGGGCAGTGGACAAGCGGTATCAGCAATTGGGTATTAGCCAGCAAGGTAAGCTGGCTGCCTCCTATCTGGGCGTCCCCATTCCCTCCGGGCAGGAAGTGATCGGGGTGTTGAGTGTACAGAGCACTGAAATGGTGAATCGTTTTGATGAAAATGATCAGAGTTTGCTGAGTACCCTGGCTGCACATGTAGGAATTGCGATTCACAATGTTCAGCTATTCGAAGATACGAAGCTCTCGAAGGCTGCCGCTGAGGCGGCCAACGAGGCTAAGAGTAGTTTTTTATCTACAGTTAGCCACGAATTGCGTACGCCTCTAACCTCTATTCTCGGGTTTGCTAAAATCATTCAAAAACGACTGGACAACCGGATTTTTCCTGCCTTGCCGGATGAAGACGAAAAAGTTACAAAGGCCGCCCAGCAGGTAAAGGAAAACCTGGGGATTGTCATATCCGAAGGAGAACGATTAACCACTCTTATTAATGATGTACTGGACTTGGCAAAGATCGAAGCGGGAAAGATCGAGTGGAATATGCAAAAAATCTCGCTGGCCGAAGTCATCCGCCAGGCCCGGGCTGCTACTTCTACCTTGTTTAATGAAAAAAAATTGAAGTATTCGGAGGACCTGGAGGAGGACCTTCCATTTGTCATCGGAGATAGAGATAAGCTGATCCAGGTCATGATCAACCTACTGTCCAATGCAGTTAAATTTACCAATACAGGCTCTATTTCTACCCAAATGTCCGCTACGGAAGAAGGCATCCGGGTGAGTGTGACCGATACAGGGATTGGTATAGCGGCAGAGGATATACCCAAGGTGTTTGATAAATTTCGCCAGGTAGGAGATACTTTGACGGATAAACCTAAAGGAACCGGACTCGGCCTGCCCATCTGTAAAGAAATAATTGAACAGCATGGCGGCAGAATCGGCGTTGACAGTGAACTGAATACGGGGAGTACCTTCTATTTTATCGTCCCGCTATCCGAATCTCAGAAAGAACAGGTACAACGCCTACACCTGGAAGGACTTATTCATCAGCTTAAAAAACAGGTGCCCATAACAACGCATTCCTCTAAAGACAGGAAAGACCAAACCATTTTGGTAGTGGATGATGAGGCTCCTATACGAGAACTGCTTCGACAAGAACTGACAGAATTCGGTTACCAGGTAGAAACGGCCGAAAATGGGAAAAAAGCGCTTCAAAAAATAAGAGAAAGGAGACCCGATGTCGTCATCCTGGATGTAATGATGCCGGAACTGAATGGTTTTGACCTGGCAGCTATCCTGAAAAATGACCCCAAAACGATGGATATCCCGATCCTGATCCTGTCAATCATTCAGGACAAGGAAAGAGGCTACCGGATCGGCGTCGACCGCTATTTGACCAAACCTGTAGATACCGAAAAACTGTTTTCTGAAGTGGAGGCTCTTCTGAATCAGGGGCTTTCTGCAAAAAAAGTGCTGGTGGTGGATGAAAATGCATCAACCGTTAAAACCCTTTCGGAGGTACTCACTGCCCGTGGCTATCAGGTAGTGGAAGCCGGCTCGGATGAATTAATGGAAAAAGCCAGGAATACCCTGCCGGATGTGATCATCCTGAATTCCGTGCTGGAAGGCCGAGAGGAGATCGTAAAGAGCCTGAGGTTCGAAAAGGGACTGGAGAATGTGCTGTTTTTATTGTATCAATAATGCGGTGAAATGGTGGAACGGTGTAACTGTGTAATTAAAACCCAGAACCCAGAACTCAAAACCCAGAACTCAAAAAATGCATCGACTACGCTACATATCAATTCTTTTCTTCATGCTGATCGGCTCCACAATATGGAGTCAGACACACAATATTGTGTTTGAGGATTTCGCGGCGAATGGGATGATGGAGGGCAAATCAGTCATAAAAATCGTTCAGGATAAGGAAGGTTTTATGTGGTTTGGGGCATTGGATGGTTTGTATCGGTATGACGGCAGCAGCGTGAAGCCATTCCAGTATGATGAAATGGATTCTACCAGTTTGGCTGATAACTACATCAGAGCTCTTTTGGTAGACAGTAAGGGCGCATTGTGGGTAGGGACCTGGAATAAGGGTTTGAACCTGTATTTGCCGGAGGAGGAATCCTTTGTCAGATATGTACATGAGCCCGATGACCCTACTAGCATCAGTGCAAATGATTTGGAAGATATTTTTGAAGACAGTTTTGGTCGCTTGTGGGTGGTTACCGGTAGTAATGGGCTTAACCTTTTGAATGCCGGAAGAAAAGATTTTCGGCGATTCGGAGGACAGGGTACCTTGAGGAATGATTCATTATGGGTCGTGACGGAAGACCGCGAAAAGAAGCTTTGGATCGGGCATCGGGACGGAGTTGATCTTTTGGACCTGGAAACACTAAACCGCATAACTCTCCCAACTGCTTTTGAGGAATTGGAGAATAAGTGGGTGACTGCCGTTCATGAAGATCAGCTCGGGAATATCTGGTTTGGCACCTGGCGAAATGGATTGTATCGGTGGAATAAAGAAGAAAATTCGCTATCAAAGATCCAATACGAGGATGGAGAGGAATTATTATCTATCAAGGACTTTTTTGAAGGCCCCCAGGGGCGGCTATGGATCACAGCAGGTAATGTATATTTTTGGGACCCCGATTTGGAACAGCTGTCGGCTTACCAATCTGCCATAAACGCAAGCCATAAACTGGAGGAGTTAACAAATTGGCCCATTTTTCAAGACCGGGAGGGCACCATTTGGGTGGGCAACTGGAGTGGAATCTCAAGGTACCAGGCAAGGGGTAATATCCTGGATTATTCCTACCGCCGTTTGTTCAAAGACCGGTCATTTTATAAAGATCCTATCCGCTTTTTATCGGAAGATGAAAAAGGGAATTTTTGGATAGCCTGGGAAGAAGCCATCGGTTATTGGGATCTTCAAAAACAGGATCTTAATTATTATGATCTTGAGGGCAAACTCTATTTTGAGGAAGAACGATATGCCATCAGAGATGTTTTCCAGGATGCCAGAGGCTATTTGTGGCTTTCCACGAATATCGGAGCCTACCGATTTGATTTGGAAAGCAAGGAACTCGTCCATTTAAATGAGTTGCTCGATCAGGAAATTCCAGGTTTGTACATTTATACACCGGAGTTTATTTCCGATGAGCAAGGCAACTTATGGATCGCATCAATGGAACGGGGGCTGTTCTATTATGATTGGAAAAAAAATAAGGTGAACACTTTTTCAAATGACCCTGATGTAGCGGGCAGCATCGGACATAATCTTGTAGACCATATTTATTTGGACGATGAAGGCATTCTTTGGCTGGCAACCTACGGCGCCGGTGTTGAACGTTTTGATACAGGTACCCATAAAGTAACTCATCGCTTTAAACATGAACCGGGTAACCCCCGCAGCCTCAGTCAGGACCGCGTTCTGGACATCATTGAAGATGACCATGAACAATTATGGGTAGGAACGACTGATGGCCTGAATATCATCGATAAAAAAAGTTTGAGCGTTTCAGATCTCAGAAAGACGATCGGTTTGGATAAGGGAAGCTTTTCAAGTTTACAATTGAACGTCCATGGGCGGATCATTGCCAACAACTCCAAAGATTTGCTGGTAATCGACCCTTCAGATCTGAGCGTCGAGCGGATAAGAAATTTTGCCGGTTTAGAACACTTTACCCTGGTCAATAAAGCCAATAGAGCCTATTTTATTCAGGATGAAAATAATATTGTGAGCTTTTCTCTGGATAGCATCCAGCGCAATACAAGTATTCCGCATGTCATGATTACGGACCTGAGTTATCGACGCATGGAAAATGCTCAGGAAAAGCAGTACGAGTTAAAGGGGATAAGCCAAAAAAAGTCGGTGAAATTATCCTATCAGGACGACCTGATCACCATTGGTTTTGCAGCTTTAAGTTTTACCAAACCCACTCAAAATCAATTCAAATACCGTTTGCTTCCATCCAACCCCAACTGGATCTCCCTAGGCAATCAGTCCAGCGTCAATTTTATGAACCTCCCGCCGCGCAAATATACCTTTGAAGTGATGGGGGCTAATGGAGACGGGATTTGGAACCCAGAAGCAACGAGCCTGGAAATCGTTATTACTCCGCCCTGGTGGGCTTCCTCTCTGGCTCGGATCATATATTTGCTGGGTTTCTTTTCCGCCCTGATTATTTTTATCAGACTTCGGCTGAGGAGCTTAATAAATCGCCAGAAGATACTGGAGGAAAGTGTGGTGGAGCGCACTCGCGAACTAGCCATTGCCAAACAGGAAGCCGAAGAGGCCAATGAGGCTAAGTCCGTCTTTCTAAGTACTGTCAGCCATGAACTCAGGACTCCTCTGACTTCGATCATCGGGTTTACCAAACTCAATAAAAAAAGCCTGGAGGAAAAGATCCTTCCGGCTATTGACACTCAAAATAAAAAGGCCCTGAGAGCAGCCGGACAGCTTGACCAAAACCTTGATATTGTCACGACAGAGGGAAAGCGACTCACTACCCTGATCAATGACCTGCTCGACCTGGCTAAGATAGAAGCAGGAAAGGTAGAATGGAAAATGGAAAAGGTAGATCCTCGTGAGATCATCGATCAGGCATTGTCTTCCACAGCAGTCTTGTTTGAAGAAAAGAAACTGGCATTAAATACAGATATATCCGGAGATTTAGGCAAAATTAAGGCCGATAAAGATCGTATTATCCAGGTAATTATTAACTTAATCAGTAATGCAGTAAAATTTACTGATAAAGGAGAAATTAAGGTTTCTGCGAAGCCAGAAAACGGAAATCTGCTGCTTAGTATAAAGGATACCGGTAAGGGAATTGCCTTTGAAGATTTGTCAAAGGTTTTCGAAAAATTTAAGCAGGTTGGAGACAATATGACAGATAAACCTCAGGGAACAGGTCTGGGGCTTCCCATCTGTAAAGAAATTATTGATTTTCACAAGGGAGAAATTTGGGTAGAAAGTAAAGAAGGAAAAGGCAGTACCTTTTCATTCCTTCTACCCCTTTTTAAAGAATAACTTATAACCTAAACAAGCATGCAAGCCAAAATTTTAATCGTTGATGATGAAACCCATATCAGAAGCCTGATCGCTCAGACTTTGGAAGAGTTGGAAGATGAGGAAGACGTAGAATTATTTACTGCCAAAGATGGAGAAGAAGGCCTGAGCATTATCAGGGAAGAGCAACCTCAACTGGTTTTCCTCGATGTGATGATGCCCAAGATGAACGGTTTCGAAGTTTGCCGTTCTGTCAAAAAAGACTTTGGAATGAAGGATGTATACATCGTAATGCTGACAGCCAAAGGGCAGGAATTTGACAGACAAAAAGGCGAAGAAGTCGGCGCAGACATCTACATGACCAAACCATTTGATCCCGATGCCTTGTTGGAGAAAGCCCGGGAGGTACTCAAATTATAGCTATGGCATCTATCAAGTTGAAGAGTATACTAGGGAAGCGCAAAAGTGAGCGGGATTCTATCGAGCGTCTGCTAGAAGCGCTCGATGGGCCGGCCGGCATATTTGACGCAAAAGACCAGCTTCTTTTGGGTACTTCTGTAAGCGATGGCACCAAAGTGGAGGTGATACTCAATGAGCAGGTACTGGGGTATGTTTATGGGCCCGAAAAGTCTGCCCTTTTATTGAAAAACATGCTGGAACTCATGCTCGAAAAGCATGCCGAACGAAGAGAGATTGGCAATGAGGTCCTTCAATTATACAAAGAAGTTAACCTGATCTACGGCTTTTCGGAACAGCTGGCCAAAACCATCCAGCCGGATCAGATTGCCAAAACGGCTTTAGAGCAGGCCTTACAAATGATCAAGGCAGATACGGGCCGTGTTTTGCTTTGGAAAGAGCAAAATGAATTGAACCAACTGGCTTCCTTCGGCCCGGAAGTGGATACCGATCGCCTGGACCCCAAAGATGATCCCTTTATTGCCGGGATCTTATCTGAAGGGAAAGCAGATATCATTAATGATACCGCCCTGGACAATCGCACTAAGAATATTCACTTTAAGCTCCGGTCTTTAATGTATGCTCCCCTGCAAATTGGAGAACGCATCATCGGGATCATCTTTCTGGGGACCTTAGAACAGGCCAATTACAAAGCCAATGACCTCAAGTTGTTGAGCACACTGGCCCTGCAGGCGGCCTCTGCTATAGAAAGTGCCCTGTTGTATGAAAAAAACATTTCAGAAGCCAGGGAAAGGGAGGCTTCTCTACGACGGATCGACAGACTAAAGGATCAATTCCTGGCGAATACTTCTCATGAGTTGCGGACTCCCCTGAACGGTATCATCGGCTTGTCCGAAGCGCTCAGAGATCAGTTGAATGACCCTACTCAAAAAGAGGACCTGGAAATGATCGTCGTTTCGGGCCAGCGACTGAGAAATTTGGTGAACGACATTCTGGATTTTTCCAAATTAAAAGAACAGGAAATACAGCTTTTTCTTAAACCATTGGATATCCGAACCTTCAGTGAAGTCGTTTTTCGTCTTTTACGCCCCTTGGCAAAAGCAAAAGCAGTAGATCTTGTATTGGAATTGGATGATCAACTTCCCCTGGTAGAAGCGGATGAAGACCGGCTTCAGCAAATTTTGTACAATCTTATCGGGAATGCCATAAAGTTCACCAGCAAGGGCTTTGTCAAAGTCAAAGCCCGACCATTAGGCGATGTACTGGAAGTGGAGGTGGCCGATACCGGAATAGGTATTCCTAAAGAAAAGCAAGATACCATTTTTAATGCCTTTGAACAGGCCGATGGTTCCATTGAGCGACAATATGGAGGCACAGGCCTGGGGTTAAGTATCTCAAAGAAACTGGTTGAACTGCACGGAGGAGAAATCCGGGTAGAATCGGAGGAAGGCAAGGGCTCCAGTTTTTTATTTACCCTTCCGATTTCTTCTGCAAAGACTATACCCGTAGAAAAAACGACCACCATACTGGCACAGCAACTGGATGAAAGGTTTGTGCCCGAGCAAGTAGAAGATTTTCCTCTTCCTGAGTTGCTAGATGAAGAATATCAGGGCATAGAAAAAATTCACATTTTGGCCGTGGACGATGAAGCAATCAATCAAAAAGTGCTTCAAAAGCAATTGCCGAAAGAAAAATACAATATCACCAGTGTCATGGATGGACCGTCAGCACTGGAGGCACTCGATTCGGGAGTGAAGTTTGACCTGGTGTTGCTGGATGTGATGATGCCTCGAATGTCGGGCTATGAGGTTTGCCAGAAAATCAGAGAAAAATACCTGCCGTCTGAATTGCCGGTTATTTTGGTAACAGCTAAAAACCAAGTGGAAGACCTGGTTTACGGCCTTTCTGTAGGGGCCAACGATTATTTGGCCAAACCATTTAGTAAAGCCGAATTCCTGGCCCGGATCAAAGCACACCTGAATTTGTTGCGTATCCATACAGCCACCGGTAAGTTCGTTCCGTATGACCTGATCAGGATTTTGGGCCGTGAATCTATTTTGGATGTGGTGCTGGGGGATCAGGTCCAGGAAGAGGTAACCGTGATGTTTTCTGATATTCGATCTTATACCACCCTCTCTGAGTCCATGACACCAGAAGAAAATTTTAAGTTTTTGAATAAATACATTGGTAGGGTAGGACCGGTTATTGATCAAAACCATGGCTTTATTATTCGTTTTCTGGGGGATGGTATCCTGGCCTTGTTTTTGGGAGCTCCACAGGATGGTATTCGGGCCGGAATAGCTATGCAAAAAGTTATTCAGCGGTACAATAAAGAACGTGTAGCTTTGGGTAGGCAACCGATCAAAGTAGGTATTGGAATGCACAAAGGTCCTCTGATTATGGGGATTATGGGAAATGAACAACGCCTGGAGGCCAATTTGGTCTCAGATACTGTCAATTCTGCTTCTCGCATGGAAGGGCTGACCAAATATTACGGTGCTTCTTTGATCGTAACCGAGCCCATGATGGACCTCCATAATCAATCCGATTTCGAACATCGGTCCCTGGGTAAGGTGCAGGTGAAGGGTAAAAGACAAGCCATTGAGATCTATGATGTTTTTGAGGCAGATGTGCCGGAAATTTATAAAAAAAAGAAACAAACCAAGAGCATTTTTGAGGTAGGCCTGAAAAAATATTACAAGCGTCAGTTTGAAGAAGCAACTGCCTCTTTTGCTCAGGTACTTAGCATCCATCCGGAAGATAAGGCCGCTCAACTTTATCTGAGTAATGCTGTTAGATACCATACTTCCGGGGTACGCTCAGACTGGGAAGGGATCGAAGTAATGGATGTAAAATAAAGAAGGATCAGAGCGACCGCTGACAAACCCAAACATTGAAAATTAATCAAGTATTTTATGAACGAAAAACTGGAGTTTTATTGGCAATCCCTCAATAAGATCATGGACCATATTCGTTTTTCTGATGCCAAGGCTGCTTTGTTTCTTTCGATTTATGGAATCCTGATAAGCATCTTTTTTACCTCCGAGCAGGATGTCTGGAAACTCCTGTTCCAAGGATCGACCACCAGGTTTATCCTGATGGTCATTACCGGGATATGGTCCCTTATTTCTATGTTTTTTGCCTTTAATACCGTCAATCCAAGGCTTAAAAATCCTGCCTCAAAGTCCATCATTTATTTTGGAGATGTGCACAAGAAGTTTAGATCGGCAGAAGAATATTATTTGTTTGGACAAGAACAGTTTAAAGACTCGGACAAAGTATTTCGGGATTTGTCCGACCAGGTATATGTTAATTCAACGATTGCTTATAAGAAATTCTATAACGTAAGCTGGGCGCTTCGTTTTTTTGTTCTGAGTCTTATGACGTTCTTACTGGCCAATCTTTTTTAGACCTATTCTTCCTCCTCTTTACTAGCTGAACGTATCTCTAAAATGTAGTCGTCTGAGTGGTCTGGTTTCTTAAACAAGCCAAGCAGGCCCGGCCGACGAACCTTTCGGTAGGCTTTTTTTAGTTTTTTGATGCGCTTTTCTATTTCCCGAATGCTTTTTTTTAAGGACTTCCTGTCCTTTACTTTAGAAGAGTGCTGACTAAGGAACAGGTACCTCTCTTTCAGGTCTTTTAATTCACTATACAAATCCCAGATCTTTTCTTCATAATAGGCCATTTTCTGAAGCTTGAATTTCTTTTCTCCCTCTGTGTGCCGAATTTCTTCCTCACTGATCAACTGCAATAGGTGATATTGGATTTTCAGCAATGTTTCTTCCACTGCGGGCGTGTCTGTCAACAAGCGGGCCTGATAATCCTGATAATCGTTTAGCACATCGATAACACGGTTACGAATGTCCTGTGAGTTGGTCCTTTTACTGAGTCTCTGAATAACTCTTTCAATTTTTGCTCTTCTGGTGCTTTTTCGCCATCTGTTATATCTACCCATATGTATAGAAATCTGGTATTATAGTAATCTTATAAACTGTAATCTATGATTTTTTTCAAAATAATCATTTTCACTCAATAACCAACACCCCTGCCTGCCGAATCCGCCATAAGCAGAGAAGGCAGACAACATCCAACATCCTCCTAAACTTTTCCGTTAAAAGTTTCGTATCCAAATATGTATACCCTATTTTTATATTTGACTCGATAACACGCTTAAGGAGAGAAAGATGAGTGAAAGCCAACACCTACTGCAAACAAAAGCATACTACAACAGCGATGCCGTTCAGGCCTTTTACCAGCTAATCTGGGGAGGCAACGGTATCCATGTAGGCTTGTATGATGATCCAAGCCTGACCATTCGTGCAGCCAGCCGAGAAACCGTTAAAAAAATGGTAGCCCTGCTTCCAGTATCTGTGGATGGGAACACCCGAATTCTGGACATCGGAGCGGGTTTTGGAGGAGCAGCCCGTTATATTAGCTGGCACTACGGTGCAAAAGTTAATTGCCTGGATATTAGCGAACGGCAAAATGAATATAATCGGAAAAAAGTGGCCCATTCCGGGCTCGATCAGCTGATCCAGGTAGTTACGGGAAACTACGAAGATATTCCTTTTGAGGACCGAACCTACGATGTCGTCTGGTGTAATGATGCCTTGCTGCATAGCGAAGACCGCGAAAAAGCCATCAAGGAAGTAAACCGGGTACTGAGGCCCGGTGGGTGGCTGATTTTTACAGAAGTCCTGCATGGTGAAAATGCCGCTCGAGGATCTTTAAAGGCCATTTTGGAACGTCTGCCCATCCAGGATTTGTCTACTCTAAAGGATTATCAGCGGCTGCTTCGTAATGCCGGCTTTGAGGAAGAACAAACCATAGAGATGCCCCAACATATGCTCACCCATTATACCAGAATACAAAAGGAAATGAAGCGGGAGAAAAATCAATTGACAGAGGCATGTGGCAGTGATTTTTATAAAGAAACATTAAAAGGAATGAGCCTCTGGATTCGAGGAGTAAAAAAGGGATACCTCAGTTGGGGTATGTTCTTGTATCGAAAGACAGTGACTGGGTAATATCATTTCAGGCTGGCGAACTTGTCTGGGTTCGCCAGCCCAAAAAACTCCTTACCCAGGTTAAGCTAAACGGCGATCCTTCCGGTCAATCAAGTTATGCAATTGAATTGGAGCATACGACTCGCTTTTTCATGTTCCATAGCATGAAGCTCTTTTATTCAATTGTGAGCAATATCGCATCTTGAATTAGTTAAACTGATTTTATCCTATAAAACTTAACAATTTATCATGGAGAACGCGCTTAATGGCTTTTACTTTACCGTCAGTATTCCGGAAGGGGGCCAGACTGATGCCAGTTTTCAGGAAATTCAGGGCCTGAAAGTAGAAATAGAAACCGAAAAAATTGAATCGGATGATGATAGTGAGCTTTCTTATCAGCTTCCTAAAGGAGGAAAATACAGCAATCTGGTACTCAAAAGAGGGATGATTGTTCGTTACAGTCCTTTTGCCAAATGGTGCATGGATTGTATACAATCTGACTTTGTTAAAAAAATAAAGACCCAAAATATGACCGTTAAACTGCTGGATCCAAATGAGCCTTCCAACTCTATGGCGGAATGGGTATTCTATAATGCTTATCCTGTGAAATGGGATTTATCGGCATTTAATGCTGCGGAGGCGGAAATTCTTACGGAAACCATTGAAATTGCTTACACTTATTTTGATTATCACCCAAAAGGGAACTAAGCTAATTAACGCAAGTTGCAACGCTACTTAAATCAAATAACCAAATCTAAAACCTATGCCTAACACACCCGAAATACACGACAGCGCCATGCTTTCCTTAGAATTGCTGATCAATGGAAGTGCAATAGGTGATCAGTTTATGGTGGTCTCGGCCAAAGTTGAAAGAGCCGTTAATCAAATCTCGACAGCTACCATCATTATGGCCGATGATCAAGTGGGTAGCCAGAGCTTTGAAGCCAGCGAATCTGATTTTTTTGTACCTGGAACTGCGCTTGAGTTGAAAGTGGGCTTCGACCTGAAGATACATTCCATTTTTAAAGGGATCATCACCGGCCATCGCATTCGCGCCCGAAGAAATAGGCCCTCCGAACTACAAATCTTTTGTTCGGATGAATCAATAAAGATGACTCTGGGTAGAAAAAGTAAAAATTTTGAGGAAAAAACCGATGGTGATATCATAAAGGGGATTATCCAGGAGTATGGCTTGAAGGCTGAAGTAGGTGCTACTGCTTATCAGCATGCGAGTATGATTCAGTATGCTTCGACAGATTGGGATTTTGTACTCTCCAGGGCGAAAGCCAACGGCTTAATTTTAACCAATATTGACGGAACGGTAAAGGTTGACAAACCTTCCGTGAGCAGCCCTCCCTTATTGACGGTAGATAAGGATAGAGATCTCTACGAATTTGACCTGGAGTTGGATGCTCAGTCTCAAATGGTGGATGTGAATTGCCTGGCCTGGGACCATAAACTGCAATCGGTCATAGAAGCTAAATCAGAAGAGCCAACCGTAAACCCGCAAGGAAATATTACAGGTGAAAAATTGGCGGAAGTGCTGAATGTTAAAGGCTTTCAACTCCAAACTAGCGGCTCCCTCGAAGAGACGGAGCTCAAAAGTTGGGCCGACGGCACTTTGATGAAAGCGCGAATGGCCAGAATACAAGGTTTCATTGAATTTATCGGCAGCGAACTAGCCCTTCCTGATACTTTGATTGAGATCCACGGCCTGGGAGATCGTTTTAATGGTAATGCTTATGTATCAGGCATGGAGCACCTCATTGAAAAGGGCCAATGGCGAACGAAGGCGTTCATAGGCTTGGATGAGAAAAAACATGTTGATCCGGCGCATAGTATTACCGCTCCTCCGGCAGGAGGAATCCTGCCAGGCCTGGAAGGCTTACAAGTCGGTACCGTCATAAAAGTAGACGGAGACCCTGACGGAAACACTCGAATCCTGGTGGACGTCCCCCTGATTGAACCCTCCGGTGCCGGTATCTGGGCCAGGATCTCCAATTTCTATGCGACGAAGAATGCCGGTAGCTTTTTCCTGCCCGAACTCGGAGATGAAGTGGTGCTGGGTTTTCTCAATAATGACCCACGCTATGCCGTCATTTTGGGTACGCTTTATAGTCAGAAGAAAACAGCTCCTTTTACACCGGAAGAGAAAAACAACATGAAGGCATTCATCACGAAAAGTCAGTTAAAAATCACTTTCCTGGAAGAGGATAAGGACATTATGATCGAAACACCTGGAGGAAATAAAATAAGCCTGAGTGATAAAAACAAAAGCATTGAATTAGTAGATAGTAACAAAAACAAACTGGTGATGGATAGATCCGGAATCCTGCTGGATTCTGCTAGGGATATTGTCCTCAAAGCCAAAGGGAATGTGAAAATCGATGCCAGTGCAGGCATCAGCCTGGATGCCAAAGCTGACGTATCAGTCGAAGGCCTGAATGTAACCAATTCGGCTAAAGTGAGCTTTAAAGGCCAGGGCCGGGCTTCCGCCGAATTATCCGCCGCCGGCCAAACCACCGTCAAGGGAGCCATGGTAATGATTAACTAATCCAAGTTGCGATGGACATAAGATAAATTTCATTACAGTTTGTAAGTTAGGTTGCGGCGGCTGCCGCAACCTAACTTACAAACTGTAATAGAAAAATTTATTCAATTGTGAGCTATATCGCAACTTGATATAATTAACACAAAACAAATATGCCACCAGCAGCCAGACTAACAGACATGCACACTTGTCCGATGCAAACGCCAGGGATACCTCCGATCCCACATGTAGGAGGCCCCATTACCGGACCGGGCGTGCCCAATGTTTTAATTCAAAAAATGCCCGCCGCCGTTTTGGGGGATATGTGCGTATGCGTCGGACCGCCCGACACCATCGTAAAGGGATCTGCCACCGTTATGATTGGAGGTAAGCCCGCCGCCCGGATGGGCGATGCGACCGCTCATGGAGGAGTGATCGTAATGGGAGCACCAACGGTTATGATTGGAGGGTGAAGTAGCTCCAAATCCTTTTGATATATTATTGGACCTAACTAAATAGCCGCATTGCGGCGAAAGCTGCATAAGCTCGGGTGTAAACCCGAGCTGAAAAAAGCCTCCCTTCAAAAGCTGCAGCCATACGGCCCGTCTGGGCGCAGCGACACACAGACCTACATATCTAGCATAAGTAAATTACTTTGACGGAAAAGCGGTGGCATCTTTTCCGAAATTGTGTTAATTTAAATAAAGTTCATGCCAACTGAATCTTAAAGCTCCCCTCCACGTTTTATATAATACCCAAAATTGCTGGATGATGAATACCCATGCCTTAACCGTATTCTTTTCTTTTTCGATATTATTCCTTATTTCTCCTGTTTCTGAATTGTCGGGACAAAATGTCCAAACCGGCGACTTCTTTGAAGGCCGCAAATCCATCAGCGGCATTGTGGCTAACCCTTTGGGGAACAGACCGGTGGAAGTAGAAGCGGAACAGAGCTGGGAGCTAGTACAGCAGGATCGGGTATGCTGTGGAAAAACAACCACCCTGCCTTTACATGCCCGAAGTACTGCCTTGGACGAAGAAACACAAAAAGAAATCCAGGCGCTGTTGGGAAGCCAATTCCCAGGTAGATCGCTGACAGCAGCGAATACCGTTGAAGCCATTGCCAGGAGAATTGATAGAACCGACTTAAGGTGGAATGGAAAAGATGATCTGCCTTTCCCGGAAGAATTGTTAAAATGGAAAACTGAGGACCCCGATAAAAAAAGTGGCTTGTTGTCTTTCTTCCTGGAAGAAAAGAAAAGCTATCAGGCTCCACCCTGCGATTGCCTAAACATTACCCGCTATCAGCTGCGAACGGATTATACCTTTAAGGGGGGAAATCTTCCAAAAGAAGTAAAAATTAGCCACTACAGTCATATTTATCATGAAGCAACGACCATTACAGACGGTGACTGCCCAAAAGAAGCTATTTGTAATGCACTTAAGAGAGGCTTAAGAGCCATTCCTAAAAACTTCCCGCGGGATGCGGATACAGATTCCGAAGTAGTTTACAGGCCTCGGGGCACCGGCCGTACAACCGGACACATTGCTACTCTTTCCGTGAATAACCCAACTGATGATATCCTCTTTCTTAGAATAGAACCTTTTTATATTCCTTCCAGCGGTCGCTATCAAAGTTATGTTTCCACAACTAAAGACGTGATTGAAATCCGTCCGGGAGCCACAAAAGATATTCCCATCATGGGCGTTTGTACAGACATTCGCAAACCGCCCGTTCCCTCCGGAGAAGCCGCCTTCCCGGAGATCAGTGCCTGGATTCCTTATTCCGAAGCCGGTCCCGTTTTAGAACCCTCTAGGGTGTACGATCCTGCAACAGGGGGCTTTGTACAACGGCCGCCCGAGCAGCTGACATTTGATCCTCGGGCTGGTACCTATCTTCCTAAGCCGGAACACATGGATAAAGCCGGTCCTGCTATTACCTACCCAGGTACTGACATTCCCTTCCCTCTGACCATCGATCCGGCCAGAGATTACAAAGAGGTAGCCCGCATGATCATTGAGGCGGTATTACGGATAGACAGTACCTACGAAAACCAGTCTCGAAAAGGAACGATCCAAACCCCCTTCAGCGGCCAGTCAGCCCGGCAAAGCGAGGCCGTACGCCAGCAATTGACCTGGATGTACGTAGCGGGAATGACCGATGATCCTTACGAAAAAGAGGACTTCAAAGAACAGATTGTCCAGCAATACGAATCCAATACCAATCAGTCTTTTGAGTCGGCTCCTCCTGCAGCCAAAGAAAATATAGCAAAAGGCGTCGATCAATTTTGGGGAGCTTTTGAATTAGTAGGAGTGGAGGCAAAAGTGCTGAGTGCCGATAAGAAAACAGCATCCACTCTTTCTCGACCGGGGCAAGCCTCCAACACGCGAAAGACTTGCGTGGAACTGCCTAAAGATCCTCAGATTAATCCCCGAACCGGCTTCGATCTAATGGGAGACCTGTATCGAAAAGGCCTGGTCGACAAGGACCTGGTCAACGACTCCAGGTTCCGCTTGAGAAATGAAACGGTATTGAGGGCGGAGGCCATGCTCAGTGGCCTGAACGATGCCCTAAGCAGCGATCTGAATCCTATCCCTTGTCAAACAAACGAATTGGCGCACACCGATCGGCCACAGCAGTTTCCGGAGTTTCCCTCTGATGAGATTTATTTACTCGTCGACCTTTGTGCCGATAATACAGGGGAAGACCACTTAAGTGATTTTTTGGCTCCCGGTGCGGTGGATGTGCTCAATAACTGGTATGCTGACATGGAAAAAGCGCTTATGAACATGGGGCTTAGCCCAGCCATCGACCAGAGCATGATCGGCTTTTTCGATCAAAAGATCAAAAGAGAGATGGATCGGATCGCTGACGCTTATAATGAGTTTGAGTCAAAAGTATTGGCCGGAATGGAGCTTCGTTACAATCGCTCAAGGGCCGAAGCCAAAATGTGGGAGGGTATTACTTTTGTGGCGGCGACGGCGATTTCGGCCGCTACCGGTGGCACCGCAGGGGCCTTACTGGGCGTCTTTGTCAGCACAACAGGCTTTGTTTTTGATCAGGGCCTTCAGTCTATGGGAGCTGACCCCCGAGTGGCATCCCTGGTTTCTTCTTTGATTACCCTAAGTATGTCCATGTCAAATGCTATGCTTACCTCCGGAGCTGTAGAGGGGATAGAGGAAACGGTGGTGGGCGGTTTACTGGATCTTTCCATCAATGAACAGGCTCGTGTATTAACTGAAAAAAGGGTAAAAGGATATGCCTTGGCTATGAATATGTTGAATGATGAGAATTGGGCCAATTTTGTAAAAAAACTCAGTGAGGATTATGATGCTGCGGCCATTGCCATGTGGAACAAAAACAGAGAAGACCTGAAAGCCGAAGTCGCTCGCTCAGTAGCCGAATTGTGTAAAATCCGAAATTCCTTAAATCGATTGGTTGATGAAACTAAAAAGGCTCAGGAGCGTACAGCCAATTGGATGCACAGCAATCACTGGAAAACCCTCTGGCAGCAAAACATATCCGATAATTTCGATTGTTGCTGTGAATATTCCGACGGCACCGGTCCGGATGATGGATGCATAGTTAGAATTCCGGGGAAGTAGAAGGTCGAAGGTCGAATTTAGGAGTACGCCAGTGTTTTCAGCGTCCCCAATGTCAAAAAAGACAGTGTTTTCAGCGTTCCCAGTGTCAAAAAAGACAGTGTTTCCAGCGTTCCCAGTGTCAAAAAAAATCATCTCAACCTATAACTAAAAACCATGCGGTTCTTCTTCATAGCCCTGATCTCCATTTTTTTCGCCTCCCACACCAAGGCCCAGGTAGTCGATCCACTCTGGGATCGCATCAAACTCACCGGCATAGAAGCCAAAGTATTCGAAGCCGAGCCCGAAAAGGTCAAAAAAGAATTTCCACTCTGGATTCCCCTGGCCGGCGGAGCAGTGGGCGGTGCCATCCTTTTGCTGACCTCCGGCAAGGACGGAGGGGGAACTGAACCCCCGGAACTACCCCCCGTCACTGCCGTAAATGATCGCCTGGAAATACCTTGCGACGGCAGCGGTACGGTCAATGTACTGAGTAATGATGTGGGAGAAGGCCTGCAAATACAATCGTTCAGTAATACGACCGGCATCGACCTTCAGCATGATGGCACTGGCCTGGTCACCATTTCGAATCCCGGCTCCGGCACCTTTTCTGTTTCTTACTCCCTGAGAGATCAGCATGATCAAGTCGCTACCGCTGTGATTACCATCATCGGCCTGGATGACGAAGCCCCCCAATTAGACTGCCCGGACGATGTCATCATTGATTGTGGCGATCCAATGGAGCCTTCTTTTACAGGACAGCCAGGCATTAAGGACAATTGCGACCCCGCTCCACAAATTGAATTCACGGACGAAGAAACCACAGGGGCCTGCCCCTTTGTCAAATCTATTCTCAGAACTTTTACCGTCTCAGATGCTTCCGGCAATTCCAGCAACTGCACGCATACCATTCTGGTCAAAGACGATGAACCTCCCGTCGTTCAACAAGAAGCGCAGGATTTAGTGTTAGATTGTAGTGCTGTTGATAATGATAGCCTGGCCTCCGAATGGCTGGATTCTCACGGAGGTGCGCAAATCATGGATGCCTGTGGAAGCGAATTGACCTGGAGTCATAGTCTGGAAGAAATACCTGCGGAGGTTGGCTCAGTAGAAGTCACATTCACGGTGACCGATTCCTGCGGGAATAGCACTGTCCTCGCTGCTCAGTTAATCATCGAAGATCTGTCCCCGCCTGTACTACAACAGGAGGCCATGGACCTGATCATCGAATGTGGTTCAGATATCGATGCAAGTATCCTTGATTGGTTGGATAAAAACGGCGGAGCCCAGGCAGAAGACGCTTGTGGTAGCCTGACCTGGTCCAACGATTTTGCCGGCAGCATTGCTACTTGTGATCCGACCAGCCCCACTCAAGTTACTTTCACCGCAACTGATGAGGCCGGTAATTCTATCAGCACTACTGCGGGGGTAAGTATTTCGGATACCGAAGCACCCACTTTTGTCTGCCCGCCAGATTTTACGCTGGATTTCGGCCAGGAGCCCGTTCCGGCCATTACCGGCTTGCCTACCGAGCTGCGTGATGACTGCAGCGACGAAATCAGAGCTTTCTTTGAGGACGAAGTCGTCCTTCAAACAGATGGCTCTCTCATTCTTAGAACCTGGACCGTGCTCGATTTTTGTGGTAATGCAAATACCTGCGTCCAGCAAATAAAGGTGCCGGGACAGAATTGTGACTTTCCACTAAGTTTTAACATCACCCAGCCTTCTTCGCCTTCCGCCAGTGACGGGATAATTGTAGTGACCATACCACCGGAAGCGCCACCGCCACCATATACCTTAATCGTGAATGGAGAAACCACTACGAATATACCCGGACGTCAAGTCAATCTGGCAGGAAGAGGTGCTGGAGAGTACACCATCACCGTCATTGTGAATGATGACTGCCAGTCTCAAACATCAACCATCGTATTGGCCGCTCCTGGCTTGCAAGAGCTTGGAAACATTGAATTTGATCTGGACTTTTCCGGCCTGCAGCCTTTCGGTAACGCTCGACCCTTACTGATGGAAAATGACTTGCTGGATGCTGTCAATGATGGGCTGGATGCCGGAACGGTAGAACACCCTGCTCCTGCACAGCCACTGACTTTCGATTGGTTGGTTTATGGAAAAAACGCGGTCCGCTTAAGCATGCCGATTGGAAAGGCACAAGAATTAAGGGTTCAGGCCAGCCAGTTCAATATAAGAGGGGAGGGGCTTTCCTTCCTCGGAGAAAAATTGCTGGACATGCAAGGAAATGGCTTTGAAGTGGCTCTAAATCAAAGATTAAGCCTTGCTAAAGGAAAAGCTCAGCCATTTATTGAGGGAGGCTTTCGAGCTGGTACTTATCAGCTGCAGCAAGGACAAATAAACAGGCAGAAGCCAGTCAACCCACACATTCATTTTCCCTTTTGGATGATGAGCTTTTCCAGCGGGCTAGAATGGCATCCTTCCGAAAATCTGGAACTGAATGTAAAAAAAGAATGGATGGGCAGGGATTGGTTTTTTATTGGATTGGAGATGTTTTATAGGATGAATTAATTGGAAAATTAAAATTGGTGAATTTTATCGACGGAAAGGGAAAATATGCCTTGAATAGGAAAAAAGAATATTAGCGAAAATTATTTTTTTAAATTAATAAATGATTCTGCTGAAAGTAAAGGAAACCTCTGTCAATCAAGGAGTTTTGGCTATGTTGGAAAGCTGAAAAATTCAATTTTATTTAGCGAATAAATATCAGAATAAAATTTTGAGTTTAACATATTTTAACTTTTAATAAATTTTTAGTTTATTTGACGTGACTTTAGACATAATTGAACTCAAAAAATTACTTATGACACGTTTCTTAAACTACTTCATTGCCCTAGCGGCAGTGGGCAGTGGGCATGCTCACGTTTGCATGCGAACAAGAAAACCTAAATGTTAACGACGTTCCACAAGACGTCATTGACCAACTCACCGAAATGGGCTTCAACCCTGATGGAATTGAAAGAGTAGAAGGTGGTTTCCTCATTGAAAGAGATATCATCATTACTCCAGAATTTCTGGCTAGCAATCCTTCCGAGCATCGCGTACCTGGATTGGAGCAGTACAGCACCAATAATCTTGTTTCCACAAATGGAAACCGGGTAATTACGGTCTATATGCCACAAGAAAGCTCCGGAGGTGGAGGGAAAGGTAAAAAAGGTGGCGGTGGCGGCACCTTTGATGCTGATATGAACGCTGCATTAGATGAAGCTATTAGCCGTTACAATGGTGAAAACCTGGAGATCAGCTTTGCTAGAACAACTAATTCCAGCAATGCTGACATCGTTTTCACACGTCTGAATAAGAGACAAGAGCGCCAGGGAATCCTGGGGTCTGCCGGATTCCCTAGCAGCCAGGGAGATCCTTATGGTGAAATAAAAATGAGTGGGATCCTTAAGTCTTCTTATAATCTGAGCATCAATGGTATTGCTACGATCATTAAGCACGAAATGGGACACTGTATCGGATTCCGTCATACAGATTACTTCGACAGAAGCATCAGCTGTGGAGGCTCTGCATCGAATGAAGGTGATGGCGGCGTTGGTGCCAATCATATTCCTGGCACGCCTACCGGAGCAGATCTTCAGGGCAGTGGTTCTTTTATGCTTTCTTGCACAGATGGGTCTAACCGTCCGTTCACGAATGCTGATAAAACGGCTTTGGATTACCTGTATTAATATTAGTGAAATAAAAAAGAGGCTGGCGAATCCTACTCAGGCGGATGAGACAGCCTCTTTTTTATTTGATAACAATCTTTCCCCGATTTAACCGCTCTTCTTCTTTTAGAATATGATAAAAATAAATGCCCGCCGGTAAGTTGATTGTTTCCAGACTTTCAAAAGGACTTAATAAATCATATCTAAGGACCAATCGGCCTAAACCATCATAGAGCTCAACAATTTCTCCGGAAGGGTTTTCAATAGCAATTCGAATATTTTCATTCTGAGATACCGGATTCGGATAAAAAAGGATCTGATTCGGTATTAAATAAAATAAGCCATCTTCATTACTGGTGAAGGTCTCTCCACTTTCCAGAATAAGCATCGCCCTGTATAAATTGCTTCCAACTTGTAAGTCGTTGTCGAATTCGACCAGCTCCAAATTGGACGGATGGCTGATCGTGATAATCGGCTCGAAACTTCCATTGATCTCTTTTTGGAAGGCCACCCTTTCCACCGCCTCAAAGGTCCCGAGTTGCAAAGTAAGACGGGCTCTTCCATTCGTGAGGTCAGCCAGAAAGTTATCAATGTAGCAGCCGGTATTTTGGAAAGGTAAAAACAGACTATTGCTTCTTTTACCCAATTGATTGCCAGAAACGATCGGAGCCACGGCAAAATGCTCAGAAGGATTGGCTAATTTTTCAAGCCTAATGGAGGTCGCCTCTACTCTGGTGAACGGAACGAGCCGACTGCCATCGAAAGAATACACCTGATAATTTTCCACTCCCGGAATAGCCGCCCATTTGAGCTGAATAAAATCTTCACAGTTTAGACTTAATTCCAGTTGTGGCTCTCTCGAAAGGGCGAAGGTATCTGATAACACAACTTTTTCTCCATATACCAGCCTGACTTGCGCCAGGGCTGTCGTATCGGGCGCCGTCCAAAGAAGAAAATGCTCTGCTGTGTTAAGCGGCTCGTCTATCATCACCCATTCATCCGTGCCGATCAGTCGGTAAGACAGGCTGCCCGGGAATGCAGAAATTCCTGACCATCGTACATAGTTCTCCTCTCCAGCTAATAATACATCTGAACGAGTAGGGAAACTAAAAGCAATCTCTTCGGCCATTTCCCATTCATAGGCCAGAAAAAAGCTTTGCGGCCCTTGCTTGATCTCATATCCCATTATTTCAATGAGATATTCTCCGGCCTTTGGGGTGGCAATACTGATTTGTTCCTGATTATTGAGTCGATCTGTTCCTCTGCCGGCGGCCATATCCAGGCTAGTAAGGGAAGACTGATGGTCCAGCACCCAGGGGAGATAGCGCATCTTTGATTCTGTTTCGATCATATTGAGGTCGAGGTCATTAACAAGCGCTTTTTGGGCATTGACGGTGGCTGCCGGATCCACCCAGGCCAGGGTGATTTTGAGATTCTGTGCATTTTCGGGAATTTCTATAGAAAAAGGAATCAGTTCGTCCTGACGGATGCTTCCACTTAAAAATCGCTCTTCGCTGATGGTGGCGATCGCTTTCTGTGCATTGACATTCCCAAAACCAGAATGAAAATCCGGCCCTTGAGTGTGCAGATCATCTGCGGAGTTCAGCAAAACTGCCCGGATCAATGCAGCCGGAGGCAGACTGCCGGTTTGCTCAAAATAGGCTTGCTGTAGCAGCGCTACTACTCCGGATGTGATGGCTGCTGCCCCTGAACTGCCGTCCTGGCCCAGGGCCGTCAGCTCCGGCTTTATCCGGCCGTCATACGCAGGGCCCCGCGAACTTCTGGATTGAATGGCCAAATTGGCATCTATGGAACCTACCGTGAGCACATTTTTGCTCATCTTAAAAGTGCCGGTCAGATTGGCAAAGCCAGGTAGGCCGGCATAAGGGCCTTCCGTACTGGTGCTGTCTCCTATATTACCCGCCGAGAAAACATGGACAATCTGCTCATTCCTGTAAATGTGATCGTCATATCCGGCCGCTTCTGCACCGTAAAAATTTTCGATGCCCAGCCCATAAGAATGGTTCTGAACGCTGATATCATAACTTTGATAGTAAGCATCCGATTCCGGAAAGAGGTTAAGAAAAGAGGTCGAGGTAATCCCAGCCTGCCAGGCGACCCCCTTTCCGGCCGGACTGGAATTGCCGCCGCCGCCGATCATAGTGGCCATGATGGTAGCGTGAGTAGAGAGGCCTGGGATCGGATTGTTGCTTGAAATAAAACGCCCGGCAAAGTCGATGTCCAGACTGTCCATGGATTGTTCCTTGACAGAAATGTTGATGCCGCTACCATTCCATTCCGGTGTATGATGGTGCACGAAGTTGATATGATTTACGCCCAGATCAAAATTCGGTACGGCTCTTTCTTCCTGGGGTATTCGCCTGGTTTTATCTACCATTCGGACTTCCTCCATTGGAAGGATATACTCTAAAAGCTGCTCGTGGCTTAAAGCAAGGATAAGCGTATTAATGGTAGGATATTCTTTTTTAAGGCTTATTCCCAGATCTAGGCCATAAATTTTTTGCTTAAAGCACTCATAGTTGTTGACACTAATAGTGAATTCGGTGATCTGATCATCCTGAACTTCTATTTTATGGAAAAAAAGCGGAGCGAGTTTTTCCTGAAAGGTGTTGAATGTAGCTGCCCTAAGCGGAGCATTTTGTGCAGTTAACTGACCAAAAGTTAAGAGAAAAAACAATACAAGACTTGAATATATCCAATTCAGTTTCATACCAATCTTATCCGTTTTAAGCTAAAGGGTAAAGAAGAGTAAAGTAAGGAGTCAGGAGCACTAAATCCGTAACGAAATGAAGTTTTTTTGTAAAATATTATCGCTTATCAATTTAACGTTCCTCACCTAAATCTCTTTCGATACCCATTCGGACTAATCTCCTTTAACTTTAAAAAGGTTCGGTTAAAATGAGTCGAGCTATTGAATCCTGAGGCGTAGGCGATTTCACTGATCGTTTTTCGGCTTTCAATGAGTAATTGGCAGGCCCGGCCGACCCTCAGTTCATTGAGGTACTCGGTAAAGGTTTGGCCAGTCATCTTTTTAAAAAAACGACAAAAAGAGGTTTCCGTCATGCTGGAGATGGCCGCGATTTTTTCCAGCGGGATGTCTTCTTCAAAGTGCTGATGTAGGTATTGGCAGATCCGGTCCAGCCTTTCTTCATTTTTTTTACTCAAAACCGGTTCATAAAGTCGGGAAGCAATGTGACTGTAATCTTTCAAAGTGGCTAATGTTTCAAGAATGTGGTAAAAGCTGGTGAGCTTTGAAAGGCCCGTCAGTCGCTCCATCTCCGACAACTCTTGTCCTATTTGCTGAATCTGAGGCCCTTTGAAATGAATGCCTCGCCTGGACCTTTTGAGTAAATCCCGGATCGATTGCATTTCAGGAAGCGCTTCTGGAAATAAAGCATCCGTAAATTGTATAACCATGGCTCGGTTTTTCCGCACCATACCCTCCGGATAGGTCTCAGAAGCCCAGGTGTGCGGCAAATTAGGGCCTAGCAACACCAGATCTCCGTCCTCATACTCTTCCGTATGATCTCCGACTAGTCGCAAGCCTCGGCTCTTTTCAATGAATGTCAACTCATATTCGGGATGATAGTGCCAATGGAATTCGTATTGCTGATCAATATTCCAATAGCACACAAAGGAAGTATTCGGAGTTTTTTTTTGGATGTATTCTAGTGCCGCTTTCATGCTTTGATTTTTCCAGTTTTTTACCTAAGCCTATACAAAGTTGATAAAATAAGGGCAAAATTTGAAAAAGTAAGGTCTTATATCTATTGAAGCCTGGTGTATATTTGTTGAAGCATTATTTTTCCAATAAAACCAGAACATCCATGCCAAGCACCACAATTGATCTTAGCATACTTGACCAAAGCTTTCCACTGACTCAGGAACAGATCAACTTTTACCGGGAACATCGTTTTATCAAAATCAAACAAGTGCTGCCGGCAGGCATTATTAACCACTTCGGAGAATTAATAGCCAATAAGGTAAAAGAACTGAATACCATGCACCTGCCGATGGAAGAGAGAGCTACTTATGATAAGGCTTTTCTGCAGATCATGAACCTCTGGACCAAGGACGAAGAGATCAAACGCTTCGTATTTTCCAAACGCCTGGCGAGCATCGCTACCCAATTAATGGGGGTTGAGGGCGTACGCCTGTATCACGATCAGGCCCTTTTCAAAGAACCTGGCGGCGGCATCACTCCCTGGCATGCCGATCAGTTTTACTGGCCATTATCAAACGACCATACCGTTACGGTTTGGATTCCCATGCAGAATACGCCTATGGATATGGGCCCACTGGAATTCAGCGATCGCTCGCATACCATCGAACTGGGCCGCGACCTGGCCATCAGCGACGAAAGTGAAACACAAATAGAGAATGCGTTGAAAAAAGGGAAGTTCGAAACGGTGGCCACTCCCTTCGATTTGGGGGAAGTCAGCTTCCACTCCGGCTGGCTGTTCCACCGGGCCGGCGCCAACCGATCCGATCAAATGCGCAAGGTCATGACTATGATCTATATGGATAAAAATATGCGTCTAAAAAAACCTGAGAACGATAACCAACAGGCCGACTGGGATACCTGGTGCCCCGGCGCTAAGGTCGGGGAAGTCATCGATACCCCGCTGAATCCGGTGCTATTCTAAAGTAAGTTTAGCTGCATAAAAGAATATTCAAACAGTGGAATCTGTGAGCATCAGTGTCAAAAAAAAAGCCCTACATTGCAAACAACAATCAAGCTCTACCATCTATGAAAAATTCCATCTCCATTTTAAGCATTCTATGTTTTTTTACACTCACTACATTCGCCCAATCCCCCACTATTTCTAAAGTCGAGCCGCCCAACTGGTGGACCGGCATGAAATGGAACACCGTCCAACTCATGCTCTATGGGCAAGACCTGGCCGGCATTACAGCAAGCACAGAGCAGGAAGGACTTCAAATCAAGGCAGTGCATACCCTCCCCAATTCCACTTATGCCTTTGTAGATCTTGAAATCGCTGAAGACCTAGAGCCTGGAACCTATCCGATAAAAGTAACTGGAAACGGCCAGTCGACCATTGTTAATTATTCCATCCAGGAGCGAGCCGATACAGAAGGCCGCCATCAGGGCTATGACGAGCACGATGTGATCTACCTGATCACTCCGGATCGTTTTGCCAATGGCGATCCCTCCAACGACCGGGTGGCTGGTATGCGGGATGAGTTGGATCGCTCCAAGCCGGGCATGCGTCATGGAGGTGACCTGAAGGGCATCATCGATCATTTGGATTATTTGGATGATCTGGGCGTGACCACTCTATGGCTGAATCCTGTGTTGGAAAACAGTGGAAGAGGAAGTTATCATGGCTATGCGGCGACCGATCTGTATAAAATCGATGCCCGTTTCGGTTCGAATGAGGATTACAAAAAATTGGTAGAAGAATGCCATCAAAGAGGCATGAAAGTCATTTTTGATCATGTCAATAACCACATCGGGATCGAGCATGAATGGATGGATAATCTGCCGATGAAGGATTGGGTGAATGGAAGTAAGGATAATTACCTGACCGACCGCCATTACAAATACTCCATTTTTGACCCCAATGATGATGGAAGCTCTGCCCAAAAACTAAGAGATTTCTGGTTTTCCCGTTATATGCCCGATATGAATCAACGGAATCCTTATGTAGCCAACTACCTGACTCAAAACATGATCTGGTGGATCGAATATACGGGCCTGGACGGCGTCCGGGAAGACACCTACCCTTATCCGGATCAGCATTTTCTGGCAGATTGGAATAAGGCCCTGCTGGAGGAATACCCTAATTTGAACATAGTAGGAGAGATTTGGAATCCCGATCCGGTAGCCTGTGCGATTTTTCAGACTGGGTCTCCTTTAAGCGGTCAGTTAGGCTATGATACTTACCTTCCCTGCGTGATGGATTTTCCAATGTCGGATGTCATTCGCGATTATCTGAGAGGAGAAAGACTGGAGCCTTTATACTACGTTTTCGCTCAGGACTTTCTGTACGGCGATCCCCGCAATGTTCTCACTTTCCTCGACAATCACGACATGCCCCGCGCCATTTTCGAAACGGCCGGCAAAGATTGGCAAAGCAAGAATCAAAAGATCAAACAAGCGCTGACCATCCTCATGACCACTCGGGGCATTCCTCAAATACTGTATGCCACGGAGATCAACATGAAGGGCGGAGCCAGTCACGTAGAGCTCCGCGCCGATTTTCCGGGCGGCTGGAAGGAGGACACACGCAGTGCCTTTACTGCTGAGGGACGTACAGAAGAAGAAAACGACCTGTTCAATTTTACCCGGAAACTCTTAAACCTCCGAAAAGAACACAAGGAATTGGTGGATGGGCGCTTTATTCAGTATTCTCCTACTTACCAAAGGAATATTTACAAATACCTGAAACTAGGAAATGAAAATCGCTACCTGATGATCGTCAATGGTCATGAGGAGGCTCAGGAGGTTGATCTGTCGGATTTAGCTCCATACCTGAAGGATGTAAGTTCTTTTAAGGATCTGCTGAGTGACCGCAGGGTGGTTCTCGATCAAGATGATAAGGTTAAGATGGAAGGGCTGGGGGTGTATATATTGCAGTTTTGAGTGGAGGCTTCTTGTAATATCAAAACTGAACTACATCCCTGCTCGCCGTAATACTTTGGCAGGCGGGGCTTCACGAAGTTTGGTAGTCAACTTTTTGGGTGTTGAAAAAATCGGCGACGAATCGGACAGTAAGCTTCAGCTTGCCTGGACAGCGAACTTTAGTTTGCTTATTTTATGCTGTTAAGGAAATATACTGTTTTGGGCAAACTGAAGTTTACCCTCCTGGCAAGCTGAAGCTTGCTCTCCTGGTAAACTTGAACTAAGGTGTTCAACCTTTGATACGGAAACCTTCCAACTTTTTATACATTTTCTATAGAAAATTTATGATTGCTTATGGTTGATAAGGCTAATTATTGACCATTTCTTTGCTGCTTTAGGACATTAGGCATTGTTTGTTTGATTTTTTCCAAACTTTATTCTTTTTTGGGTCTTTTTTCTGTCTAAATATTTCTACTAAAAAATAGTTTGTGTAGAAACAAATTGCCTTTTCTTGGCGTTACGATAGATGAAGGGCGTAGGCAAACTATGCCCTGAAGACTTTATTTTGAATAAAAACAAGCAGTAAAATTCAAACATTCATGAGTAAGCGTTACGAGATTCACCTGTTTACACCTGAAAAGAAATTAGGAACAGAAAAGCGTGAGCACCTGGTTAATTTTCTCTATACCCATCTGGACGAATACGGCGATCAGGCCGAAGATATTAATAAGGCGATCGAGTATGCCATGAGTACGTCCGAGGACCAGGGAGGCTTCGCATTGACCCTTACGGATGAAGAAAAGATAATTGGCTCGGTGGTCGTCAACCAAACCGGTATGTCCGGCTATATTCCTGAGAATATTCTGGTATACATCGCTATGAATCGGAATTACAGGGGGCAAGGCCTCGGCAAAAAACTGATGAAGAAGGCTATAGACGTGGCTGATGGAGATATAGCCCTGCATGTTGAGCCGGATAACCCAGCTAAGCATCTGTATGAAAAGCTAGGCTTTGAAAATAAATATCTTGAAATGCGGCTTCAGAAAACTTCTGAAGATGAGCCCATTCCTACCGATCAGCAAGGTGAGAAAGCACAACCCGGCCCTGCCAACGTCCTGGATTAAGGGAGGTAATGTTTTCGTTTTTATACTGTCTCACCTAAAAGCTGAATTGTTTTGCAGATCATTGATTTACTTGTTTTTGTGATTTACTTCCTGGCCATGCTGGGAGTAGGCGTCTATTTTTTTCGGAAAAATAAAAGCTCAGATGACTATTACGTAGGAGGCCGTCAGATGGGGAGCCTGCACATCGGACTTTCTGTGGTTGCTACGGATGTCGGAGGAGGTTTTTCCATCGGATTAGGAGGCCTTGGTTTTCTAATGGGGATATCCGGTTCCTGGATGTTATTTACCGGACTGATCGGAGCCTGGCTGAGTGCCGTGTTTCTGATACCGAGGGTGAATAGTTTATCCAAAAAAATGAACTGGTTTACTTTTCCTCAAATGTTCCAGCATTTTTATGATGGGAAAGTGGCCCTGGTTGCCGGGATTATTTCTGCCATTGGATACATTGGATTTACCAGTTCTCAATTCCTGGCAGGTGCCAAGCTGGCCTCTGCTACCTTTCTGGACCTGAACCTGAATACGGCTTTACTTATCATGGGCGTCATCGCGGTTGTATATACGGTCATCGGAGGCCTGAAAGCGGTGATCTACACCGATACGGTTCAGTGGATCATTCTGATGAGCGGATTGGTCTTCATTGGTATTCCTCTCGGATATTATGCAATCGGAGGGATCAGTGCCATCAGAGAAACCTTACCGGCCGACTTTTTATCGCTGACGAACCTGGATTGGGCAACCTTCTTCAACTGGCTCGTGACCATCGTGCCGATCTGGTTTGTAGGGATGACCCTTTACCAGCGGATCTATGCTTGCAAGGATGAAAAGACCGCCCGACGGGCCTGGTATACAGCCGGCCTGTTCGAGTATCCCGTCATGGCATTCATGGGTGTGTTACTAGGGTTGTTTGCCCGGGTAGGAGCCGAGCAGGGCATGTTTGAATATGCCGGATATCTGAGCTCCGAATCACTGGATGCAGAAATGGGATTGCCTTTGTTACTTCGGACGGTATTGCCGACCGGACTGATGGGCTTGATGTTATCGGCTTATTTTTCGGCTATTATGTCAACAGCTGATAGTTGCCTGATGGCCGCTTCCGGTAATGTAGTAACGGATATTCTGGACCGCTTTATGAACATTAGCAAGACTGCAAAGAAAGAACTACGATTGTCACAGATAGCTACACTGATGATCGGAACGCTGGCTTTATTGCTGGCTTCCGGAATGCAAAATGTACTGGAATTGATGCTGTTATCCTATGCTTTTATGGTCTCAGGCTTGTTCGTGCCGGTATTGGGCGCACTTTTCTGGGAAAAAAGTACCTCCCTGGCCGCCTTTTGGGCCATGATCATGGGAGGAAGTACAACCACCATCATAACATTAATAGGATACCAACTTCCATTTGGCTTGGATGCCAATGTAGCGGGCATTACGATCTCCGCACTGGCCTTGATTTCCATTAGCCTGATATGGCCTGAAAACCGGTCCAGGATGGAAGTTGTACGAGCAAAAGAAAGAGAAGCAGAGATGAGTACCTATTGACATGATTCGGTAGGTTTTTTAGTAATCAAATCAATAGAATGGCTTTTTTAAAATTATATAAAGATAAACTGCGGCATAATTACGATTTTCTGAATGATATGTTCAAGGAACAGGGAATCGATTGGGCTGTGGTGACCAAATTGCTTTGCGGAAACGAAGCTTACCTCAAAGAGGTATTGGACTTGGGAGTGCGTGAAGTATGTGATAGCCGCCTGAGTAATTTAGCCAAAATAAAAGAAATAGATCCGTCTGTCCAGACAGTATATATCAAACCACCTCCCAAAAGAAGCATCGAGGAAGTAGTACGGTATGCGGACGTCAGCTTTAATTCAGAAAGCGAAACCATCCGTCAGCTGTCAGAAGAAGCGGTTCGACAAGGCAAAACACACAAAGTAACCATCATGATCGAACTGGGGGACCTTCGCGAAGGCATCATGGGGGACCACCTGATGGATTTTTACCAGAAAATATTTGAACTGCCCAATATCGAGGTAGTGGCCATTGGTTCTAACCTGAACTGCCTGCACGGCGTCATGCCCTCGCAGGATAAACTAATTCAGTTGAGCCTCTACAAACAATTAATCGAGGCTAAATTCGGTAAGCAAATACCCTGGGTAACCGGTGGTACCTCGGTCGTGTTACCCCTGATCGGCAAAAAACAGGTGCCCAAGGCCGTTAATCATTTCCGTATCGGAGAGACCTTGTTTTTCGGAGTCGACCTTTGGAATGAATCTCCTTTCGATGGTATGAAAACAGGAGTGATTAAGCTGTATTCTGAAATCCTGGAGATTACGGAAAAACCCAAAATCCCGATCGGGCTGTTGTCCGTCAATCCTTCAGGAGATGTTTACGAGATCGAAGAAGACGATTACGGAAAAACCTCTTATCGGGCCATCCTGGACGTCGGCTTGCTGGACATTTCACCGGACTATATGATACCAGATGACCCTGCTATCAAAGTGGTGAACGCCAGCTCTGATATGTTGATCGTAGACCTGGGCGACAATAAAGAAAACTATGAAGTAGGAGACCTCCTGTCTTTTGACCTGAAATACATGGGGGCCCTCTCCTTACTAAACTCAGATTATATCGATAAAAAAATAGTTTAACGATTATTGGAACCCTGGAACCCTTGTTCCACAAAAAAATAATATTCACTAACAATTAAAAAACAAAGAACAAATTATGGCAAAATGTTTTGCACTACTAGGTTGGAGTTTACCCGTAATAGAGAGCATGCAGAAAGCGAAACAGCCTTTTGTAGTCGTATCTTTTCCCGAATTCGAAACTTATGCGAAAGAAAATAATATCCCCTTTGTAGGATTTAAGCTCGATGAGTTTGGAAGTCACTCTAATTCCAGAGGGCTGGCCGAACTTCTGAAACCATTTAATGTGGATGTTGCCGTTCCGCTGTTTGAAGAAACTGTAGAATGGGCTGGTGCCCTGAATTCTATCTACAGAGATGACCCTCGTGTACTGAACCGGGCCTTCCTGTTCAGAAATAAGGCTATGATGAAACGTAAAGCGTTAATCGGCGGATTGAAAGTGGGATTGTTCGAAGAAGTATACAATAAAGAACAAGTTCATAAATTCCTGGATCGCCTGAACGAGGCAGAATTGCAGCTGGATGGCGAACAAGACTCCTGGTTTCACCTGAAACCTCTGAATGCAGCTGGTACAGTCGGGCATCGCTTTATCAAATCACGCGATGATATCGATAATAAAGTCCGCACCACTGATTTTCCCTGCATTGTAGAAAGTCATTTGACAGGTAGGGAGTTTTCCTGCGAAGCTTTCATTCACAAAGGGAAAGTCAAATTCCTGAATATCACCGAATACGTTAAGCTAGGTTATTCTAATTTCATCCCGGCAGGGCCTGAGTTGGAGGCAAAGCGGGATCTTATCCATCAAGAAGTTCAAAAGATGGTTGACATCTTCGGTTTCGAGTATGGTATGGTCCATCCTGAGTTTTTTATCAACGAAGAGACGAACACCCTAAACTTTGGTGAGGTGGCCTGTCGTATTCCCGGCGGCCATATTTTAGAACTGGCTTCCGAAGCGTATGATTTTGATGCGCTGCTGGCGTTTGTTATGTGCCATGACCCGAGTCTGACGGATGAAGAGCTGGCTCAGTTTTTACCTTCTAAAGAATTTGAACCAGAAAAGCATTTCGGGAACGTGATGGTCTTCCCACAAAGAGGGCAAATCTCAAGATTGGTCATCCCGGAAGAATTACAAGAAGAACCATATTACCTGGATAATAACCTGATCGAGCCTTTACAGCCTATGAAAATTGGCAATAGAGAAGGTTTCGGTAATCATTTCGGTACCGTGAATTTTGCGGGTGAAGATGCAGGCCGTATGCGTGAACTCCTGCTCCATTATGAAGATGCACAGTTTTATGTATAAAGCCTAAGACAAAATATTTGGCCGGCTATCGGCCAAATATTTTGCCTTTAATCTTCTTTTTTTACTGAAAACTATTTACCTATCAAAAATATAGAACTACTCGTTCAAGAACAAAGAATGCGTTTTCTTGATGCTCTGCAAGAGTTCAGGAAAGCCCTGCCTATTGCGAAAAATGACAAACGTCGGAAGCTAGTTAGCCAGGTAGATTTACTGACAAATGATGAGGATGGCATACAGATCGTCTATGATTGTATCCCTGATCTGGTGGATAGCGGTTTTTTTAAAGGTAGCGTATGGGAGCATCCCAAAGGACTCGTTCCTTCCCTGGTAAGGGGAACACTTCTGGCGGGCTATCCACACAATATTTACGAATTATTAAGCGAATTGCGTTTTGTGGCGGTCTACGAAAAAAAATTAGTACCATCACATCTGTCACCTGCCTGGGCTGAAGAGTTCCTTAAAGATGTGATCGTCCACAATTTTGACATTGCTTACTTTGAAATAAAGCAAACGGGTGAAAATCGTTATGACTCCACTGAATTAAAGAAGGTTCGCCTGCTGTTTGATTTTATCGTGGATAAAATCCCGGTTCAGGCACTAAAAACGAACTTGCTGAAGGAACTGGAAACGGCCATTGCTCACCGGCCGATCGTTACGAACCGCTTAGAGGCAATTATCGACACCATTCACTTTCAATTTGAGCTCAACAAAGAAGATGAGGTAGATCAGCGCTTATTGTATTTCTGCGAAGTGCTGTATCGGTATTCCCCCGAGCAGCTGAAGAGTTTACTGCCTAAATGGGGGCGACGGAAAGTCAATTCCGAATGTCAACTAGCCGGAGAGAACCTCAAGGCCACAGGAATGGTGGCTCCTTACACCATGCATTTGCTCAAATATATCGCTCAACATTATCCGGATCTGATCCCGGCCTGCCTGGCCTTGAATTCGCACGGGATGGCAGAATTTGATCGACATAAGGATCTGGTTATTAATATCATCGAGGAATTTATAGTCTTAGATAATAAGCAGGCGGTATATGGACTCAGCCGAGTATTGGAGCGCAATCTATTTTCAAAAAAATCGACCTTGCACGCCTTGCATCGCCTGATGAGTGTACGCATTCATCCGATGGTAGCTCGTCATCTGAATTATGGCCAGGATACAGAAATTCCGGCTACGCCCCGTCAATTACTGGTCGGTGGCACCTTGTCTTTACTCGGCCAACCCTTAGGTGTACGACAAGGGAATAACCCGACCTGCCAATCAGCCAGGGCTTTGAGCATGTGGAGCCGGCATGCCCCGGCCAAACTGATCAACCTGATCATCGATGCAGCTTCGAGCAATAATATGATTTTCCGCTACGGGAACCGACTTATAGAGTCCAATAGCGAGGGAAAAGAGATTGGTGAAAACTTTGATTTTAATCTGGATTATACCTCTATAGTCCTGGTGCCTCACCTGGATCGGATCTACGCTGAGATGATGCGCCTGGCCAGTATCGCGCATCCGGGTGAAGATCCTCATATTTCCGTGAATCCGGCTTTTTATGGGCATTGGATACAGACAGGCTTTCTTTCTGTTTATAATCAGGTATTGGCAAAAATTGAAAAGTACGATGCGTTTGTGGCGACTTTTTATGCCTCCTTCCATCCCGAATTTAATGGTGGGCATTCATTGGTCTATCCTGTTCCACTTGGCATTTTTATCACGGATTCCTCTGCCTTTATGCGAGGATTTCATGCCATTTCGCTGACACGGGTCAGAAAAGCGGATAGCGGAGAATGGCGGGCTTATTTCTTTAACCCCAATAGTGAAGGACCTCAAAATTGGGGGCAGGAAATCCGGCCTTCTGTAAATGGAAATGGAGAGCAACAGGGTGAATCATCTCTGCCTTTTTATCAGCTCCTGTCGAGAGTGTACGCCTTCCATTATAACCGTTTGAGATTGGGGGATAAGGTAGGAAAAATTCCGGAGTCGACCATTCGGAGAGTTAAGCGCCTGGCCCTTGACAGCTGGGGAAAACAATATCAGTGGTCAACCTAAAATTCAAAACTTATGAATAAAAAAATAACAGAGATATCTGGGAAAATAAAATTACCTAGAAGGGTGAAACACTCGTCTAGGGTTGAATTAAGCCAATCAGCTCTGAAAAAAAATATCAATTTTATCCGAAAAAAAGTGGGAACTCACCCACGTATATCAAGCGTAGTGAAGGCGAATGCTTATGGGCATGGCATCCCTCAAATGGTAGGTATGCTGGAAAAATGTGGAGTAAATCATTTCTCCGTAGCCTCTGCCTTTGAAGCAGAGGAAGTATTGGACCACTGCTCTCCCTCTTCGGAAATCATGATCATGGGTATTTTATACGATGAAGATGTGGCCTGGGCCATTCAACACGATATCTCCTTTTTTGTGTTTACAGTCGAAAGACTCAAGCTGGCCCTGGAAAAAGCCAAACTCTTGGGGAAAAAAGCCTTGATCCATATAGAATTAGAAACAGGAACGAACCGAACCGGTATGACAGAAGAGACCTTCAAGGAAGCTGTTTCTTTTTTGAAAAAAAACAGGGAATTTCTTCAGTTCGAGGGGGTGTGCACCCACCTGGGCGGCGCCGAATCAATGAGTAATTATTTTAAGATCGAACAGCAAAAGCAATTATTCGAAGACTATCTCAAAAAGCTTCGGAAGGCCAATTTTATGCCCAATTGCATACATATGGCTTGTTCCGCTGCTGCCCTGGCTATGCCTGAAACGATTTATGACATGGTAAGGGTAGGCGTAGCTACCTATGGTTTTTGGCCTAGCCAGGAAATCTACTTTCAGCATCTCCAATCTGTCAATAAGAAAAAAGATAATCCCCTCAACCGGGTGATCCGATGGAAGACCGATGTGATGGACTTAAAACTGGTGCCCAAAGGAGAATTTATCGGCTATGGCACGTCTTTCCAGGCTACTCAGGATATGAAAGTGGCTGTCATTCCCCTTGGATATAGCAATGGCTATCCTCGCGGCCAGTCTAATAATGGCTATGTCCTTATCAATGGGAAAAAAGCGCCGATCTGTGGACTGATCAACATGAATTTGTTTATGGCGGACATTACCCACATCCCCAATGTCCACATCGGCGATGAGGTGGTGTTAATAGGAAAACAAAAAAACAGTGTGATCAATGTAAGCTCTTTTACCAATTACACTCAATTACTGAATAACGAAATGCTGAGCCGATTGCCAACTGCCATCCCGAGAATGATCGTAAGATAACTCTAGTGTCTCCAGTGTTACCAGTGTCAAAGAAAACAGTGTCCCCAGTGTTACCAGTGTCAAAGAAAACAGTGTCCCCAGCGTTGCCAGTGTCAAAAGAAAAACGGTGTCCCCAGCGTTGCCAGTGTCAAAAGAAAACAGTGTCCCCAGCGTTGCCAGTGTCAAAAGAAAACGGTGTCCCCAGCGTTGCCAGTGTCAAAAGAAAAACAGTGTCCCCAGCGTTGCCAGTGTCAAAAGAAAACGGTGTCCCCAGCGTTGCCAGTGTCAAAAAAAAACGGTGTCCCCAGCGTTGCCAGTGTCAAAAAAAAATATATAAAAACCATGAAAAATAAACCAATCGTTCTCATCAAATACGGAGGAAACGCCATGCTAAGCGAATCCCTCCAGCAGCAAGTGGTGCAAAACATCACCCGCCTGCACGAAAGCGGATACCAGGTCGTGCTGGTACACGGTGGAGGCCCTTTTATCAAAAAAATGCTGGATACCGTTCAGGTAGAATCCGAATTCGTAGGCGGACACCGCAAAACCACCCCCGAAGCCTTGCGATACATCGAAATGGTATTAAAAGGCGAAGTAAATGGCCAGCTGGTTCGCTATTTAAACGAAGCAGGCCTACAGGCCATCGGACTGTCCGGGAAGGACGCCCGTATGGTGGTCGCCAAAAAAAGATACCATATCGAGGAGGTAAACGGAAAAACCAGCAAACACGATCTGGGGCAGGTAGGTGACATTGTGTCTATCGATACTTCCCTGCTGTCATTGCTCCTGGAGAATAACTATTTACCGGTGTTTACCTGCCTGGCCTCCGACGAAGAAGGCAATGATTATAACATCAATGCCGATATGTTCGCCGGGCACCTGGCCGGAGCGCTGAAGGCTGATCATTACCTGGTACTGACAGACGTCGACGGCCTCTTGAAGGATATTGAGGATAAAGATTCCCTCATCCAGTCTCTTGTAGTAGAAGAACTGAACGAGCTATATGGCGATGTCATTAAAGGGGGAATGATTCCTAAAGTTCAATCCTGCGATATCGCATTGAGAGAAGGCGCTCAATCCGCCCGGATCATCAATGGAACCAAACCCAGCCAAATTTTTCAATCTATTCAAAAAAATCAATCAATCGGAACTGAGATATGTTTGCAATAAAAGAAAACACCAACACCGCTCTGCACGAAGCAGATCAGGAATATTATTTACCAACCTTCAAAAGATTTCCCCTGGCCCTGGATAGAGGAGAGGGCTGCTATGTTTGGGATGTAGAGGGCAATCGTTACCTGGACGTCCTGGCGGGTATCGCCGTGAATAATTTGGGCCATTGTCATCCTAAAGTCGTCCAGGCCGTACAAGACCAGGCCTCGAAGCTGATGCACATTTCCAACTTTTTTGTCAGTGAACCCCAAGTGGAACTGTCCAAAATGCTGGTGGAAAAATCAGGACTTGACCGTGTGTTCTTTAGTAACAGCGGCGCTGAGTCAGTGGAAGGGGCCTTCAAAATTGCCAGAAAGTACGCTCACACCAAAGGGCGGGGCTCCGGCATTATTGCCATGCAGAATTCCTTCCATGGACGGACCCTGGCCACAATCGCTACAGGTAAAGCCAAAATGCAAAAAGGTTTCGGCCCCATGCCTGCTGGTTTTCACCGTGTCCCTTTCAATGATCTGGAAGCAGTAAAAGCCCTGATCTCCGACGAAATTGCCGCCATTATATTGGAACCCATCCAGGGAGAAGGTGGCGTCCGACCTGCAGACAAACAGTATATCCAGGATCTACGGAAACTATGTGACAAAGAAGACATCGTCTTGATCTTCGACGAAATTCAATGTGGCATCGCTCGTACCGGAAAATTCCTGGCAACAGAGCATTACGGCATTAAACCTGACATCATTACCCTGGCCAAAGGCTTAGGAAGTGGTGTAGCTGTCGGAGCCATCCTCAGTAATGAAAAAGTCAGCCAGGCCATCGACTTTGGCGACCACGGAACCACCTTCGGCGGGAATCCGCTAGCCTGTGCTGCCGGACTCGCTACCCTCAAAACAATCGAAGAAGAGAACATCATCCAGGAAGCCGAATTGAAAGGCCGGCAATTGATGACTATGCTTCGCGACCGACTCAAAGGCTACCACGGCTTCCGGGAAGTACGTGGAAAAGGATTGATGATCGGCGTAGAATTCAACTTCGAAACCAAGCCCCTGGTCATGGAAATGATGAAACACAATGTGATTGCTAATGCCACCAGCGGTAATGTACTACGCCTCGTCCCGCCACTGATCATCAACGAATCAGAGATGAAGGAATTAGTGGATGTGATCGAAGCTTCTTTGAAAAAAATTAATTTGTAGGGTTCCAGGGTTCCAGGGTTCCAGGGTTCCAGGGGATTGGGCTGATTATTTGAGATCGTGGATTGGCACGCAACTGCCTATACTATGTTTCGACAGTCAGGGATTTCGCAAATATTTGCATCTGCGAAATTTGCGAAATCTGCGTGCCCCAAGAAATCATCAATAAAACGCACCAACTTTAAAATCTGCAATATCACCCAAAACCCAAAACCCAAAACCCAAAACAATTAACTTAAAAACAAACAACCAATGATAAAAACAGGAATTGTCGGTGCCACCGGCTACACTGGCTCAGAACTACTGAGACTGCTGTACCACCACCCTGAAACAGACATAAAAGTGATCACTTCAGAAAGTAAAACCGGGCAGCAGTTCTCAGATATCCACCCGGTTTTTACCCAAATAGTAGATCAGGAACTGAAATCAGCTGATGAAATGGCCGATATGGATCTGGACGCTGTTTTTCTGGCCCTTCCACACGGCGTTTCAATGGAATACGTTGAAAAGTTTAAGGATCTGGACCTGAAAATAGTCGACCTCTCCGGAGATTTTCGCTTATCCAGCCCAGAGGTCTA
This sequence comes from Bacteroidia bacterium, assembly GCA_030430845.1. GTDB lineage: Bacteria > Bacteroidota > Bacteroidia > Chitinophagales > Saprospiraceae > JANQPA01. The sequence continues at coordinate 44,185 of JAUIKE010000035.1, forward strand.
TGAATCCTGGTACAACAAGGATCACACTTATCAGGAAGGATTTAAAAAAGCGGTGTATGGCCTTCCTGAATTACATCGAGATGAAATAAGAAAAACTAATCTAGTCGCCAACCCAGGCTGCTATCCGACCGCCTCTATTTTGGGATTAGCGCCTATGATCAAAGAAGGACTCATTGACGAAAAGTCGATCATTATTGATGCTAAGTCCGGTACGACCGGAGCGGGGGTAAAAGCGAAGCCCGCGACGCATTTCTCGAACGTCAATGATAATTTCAAGAGTTACGGCCTGAAAAGGCATCGGCATACTGTTGAGATAGAGGAGCAGCTATCCGGGCTTCAGGATGAGGGAATCAGGGTGCAATTTACCCCTCATTTGCTGCCCCTGGACCGAGGTATATTGGCTACTATTTATGCCACACCAGGTAAGAAGATAGGAGAGAAAGAATTGAAGCAAGCTTATGCTGATTTTTACCAAGAGCATCCCTTTGTGCGCCTGCGTGATACCGCCCCTAGTCTGAAGGATGTGAGAGGTACTAATCTCTGTGATGTTTTTGTCACTTATGATGAACGTACCGACCGGATCATCGTGATCTCGGCCATCGACAATCTCGTCAAAGGCTCTGCCGGGGCGGCTATTCAGAATCTGAATCTGATGTTTGGCCTGGACGAATGTATGGGCCTCAAAACAGTCGGGATGTATCCGTAATTTTTATAGACCTGTCAGTAACCAAAATTTTAAATAACTAAATAAAAGATGATAGACAACATAACCAGTGTACGCGGAATCAAATGCTGGGGTGCGCACATTGGAATTAAATCCTTAAGAAGAGACCTGGCGATAATTTATTCAGAAGTGCCGGCCGCAGCGGCTTGTACTTTCACACAAAATGCCGTTGTTGCGGAACCTGTAAAGGTATCCCGGAAGAATGTTCAAAACGGTCGTGCACAAGTCATCGTCTGCAATGCCGGAAATGCCAATGCCTGTACCGGTTTGCAAGGTCAGAAGGGAGCAGAGGCTATGGTGAAAACGACGGCAGAGGAACTCAATTTGGATCCTTCTGACGTCATCATCGCTTCTACCGGACTGATCGGAGAACCTTTTCCAACTGAAAAAGTGGTGGATGGTATTAAGGTGAATGTGCAAAAACTGTCAGAAGATACCAAAGCAGGCTCCTTTGCCGCCAACGCTATTTTAACCACCGATACCTTCGCAAAAGAAGGTTTCATGGACTTCAAAATCGGCGAAATCCAGGTGAATATGGCCGGCATAGCTAAGGGGTCTGGTATGATCCATCCCAATATGGCGACCATGCTGGGCTTCATCGTCTCAGATGTGGCCATTGACCCGGAATTGTTGAACAGCACGGTGAAGGAATGCGTCAATAAGTCTTTTAATATGATCACCGTGGACGGAGATACTTCTACCAATGATATGGTGGCGGTCTTGTGTAACGGCCTGGCCGGCAATGAGGTCATCAAGTCCAAAAAAGATAAGGGATACAAAGTATTCAAAGAAAAGCTGGAAGAACTCATGATCCACCTGGCCAAATTGATCGTATCGGATGGAGAGGGTTGTTCCAAATTCATCCAATACCGGGTGGTCAACGCACCCAATGAAAAAATAGCCCGTCAGTTGGTGCGCGGCATATCTGATTCTTCCCTGGTAAAAACCGCGATGTTCGGTCGCGATCCTAACTGGGGGCGCATCATCTGTGCCGGCGGTAACTCAGGCGTGGCCTTTGACTTTACAAAAGTGGATTTGTATATCGGGAATAAGCAGGATATCGTGCAGGTCCTCGAACGGGGCGTCCCGCTGGATTTTGACCGAAATTACCTCAAACGCCTCTTGAAAGAATCGCACATCCATATTCGCATGGATCTCAACTCCGGCAAAGCCGAAGGCGTAGGCTGGGGAACGGATCTGACGACGGATTATGTGATGTTCAATTCAGTATATACTACTTGATGAAGAAAAAGTATGTTTGCGGCTGCAGCCACAAACATACTTTTTCTTCATCAAGTAGTATATTAATCACGCTATACAAAAATAAGCAGCTGGGATAATAGCGGGGCACTAATGGAAAAAATAGGCAATCCCCAATCTGTTTCTTTTTGGTAATTTTATGTGAAAAAGTATGAAACTGCCTTTACCACTATTTTATCTATTGTTTTTGCCTTTTCTTACTGCATGCAATCCTCAAGAAATAACTGATCCGGAACCTACCGGTCCACCGAACATCATCCTGATCATTTCCGACGATCATGCTTACCAGGCCATCAGCGCCTACGGCTCTCAGTTGATCCAAACACCTAATATTGATAAAATTGGGGCGCAGGGTGTGCGCTTTGACCGGGCTTTTGTGACAAACTCCATATGCTCACCCAGCCGGGCTGTGATCTTAACCGGAAAGCATTCGCACATCAATGGTTTGAGAGATAATATTGAGATCTTTGACAGTACCCAGCAAACCTTTCCCAAGCTACTCCGCAACAACGGCTACCAGACCGCCATCATCGGGAAATGGCACCTGAAATCACAACCCACCGGCTTCGACTATTGGAGGGTACTACCGGATCAGGGCCATTATTACACCCCTGAATTTCGCACCCCGGAAGGCCTGGACACCCTCGATGGATATGTAACAGACGTGATCACCGACCTGGCTATCAACTGGCTGGATAGCCTGCGTAATGATACGATGCCCTTTATGTTGATGTACAACCACAAAGCGCCCCATCGCGAGTGGTTGCCCGGCCCCGACCACCTGGGAGCTTTCATGGATGAGCCGCTGCCTGAGCCGGCTACTCTTTTCGACGATTATTCAGGCAGGGGCCGGGCCGCCAAAGAAGCCGAAATGCGCCTCGCCGATCACATGGGCCTGACCAATGATAACAAGATCCATCCGGATATTGTCGATAGCTTGGGCTTTCAAGAATTTATGGGATGGTACGCACCAGTTTCCTTGCGTAATGTCAATCGAATGAATGAAGAAGACCGCCGGAATTGGGAAGAGATCTACGGACCGATTAACGAAAATTTTAAAAACAATACCCCTTCCGGCGACGAGCTGACCCGCTGGAAATATCAGCGATATATGCAAGACTATCTTGGCTGCATTCAGTCTTTAGACGATAATATCGGTCGACTGATGGCTCATTTAGAAGAGCAAGGCTTGGCTGATAACACCTTGCTTATTTACATTTCCGATCAAGGCTTTTACCTGGGAGAGCATGGCTGGTTTGACAAACGATTTATGTATGAAGAGTCTTTCCGTACTCCTTTACTAATGCAATGGCCGGGGAAAATCCAGCCAGGGACCGTTAACAAGGATTTAGTGCAAAACCTGGACATTGCCGAGACCATCCTGGACGCTGCCGGCGTATCGATCCCTGCTGATATGCAGGGGCGTTCCATATTGCCTTTGTTTAGTGAGGAAAAACCGAAATGGCGGGATGCTCTGTACTACCATTACTTTGAATACCCTGGTATCCATGCAGTAAAGAGGCATTATGGAGTGCGAACGGATCGCTACAAGCTCATCCATTTCTATAATGATATCGACGAGTGGGAGCTGTACGACTTGCAGGAAGATCCTCAGGAAATGAAAAATGTATTTGGGGAGCCCGAATATCAGGAGATCAAAGATGAATTGATGAAGCGCCTTAGGGAATTGCAGGCACAATACAAAGACGAAATATAAAAAAGGAAGAGTAAACCGCCGCCGGCGGTTTACTCTTCCTTTTTTATAACCAATCTGGACTCCGGCTTCCTTTTCCCCTTAATCAAAGAATCGATCATATATTCCCGGATGTAAATCTCTCTATCCGGACTACTGATCCACAATTTTTCCAGATTAAACTCATTGATCCAGGGAGGAAGACTGTCTAGAGCTTGTGCATTTCTTTCCTTTCTTTCCATCAACCATTTGTAGGTGGTGTTTCTTCCCCAGCCTATGGTGGCTATTTGATCTTTTTTTAAAACGAAACTGACAACATTTGAATCTGCTAGGTATTGATACTGCACATTGCTATCGACCTTTTCTCCTTTTTTATAAACAACTTCCATTTTTTCGGAAAAAACAGCTGCATCGTAGGCCCTTTTCTCCGTTTCCAGAGGGTGAAATTTATAGCGGACGTTGAGCTCTTTTTCCGTTTTATTATAAATCCTTAAGCGGTACATCCAGGAACAACCACTCAGGAATGTCAGGCAAAGGAGAAAAAGCGTTTTTTTCATATACCATTCTCCTTCGTCACGATAATTGGTTCTTTATCCGTTACTATAATAGTATGCTCATGCTGTGCCACAAAACCCTTGTTCTGGGTAGTCAGTGTCCAGCCATCTTCTGATTCGTAGGCCCATTTGGTCTGAGTGGAAATAAAGGTCTCCAGTGCGATGACCGAATTTTTGCGGAAGCGGGACTTATTCATCCGGTCCTTGTAATTGGGAACTTCCTCGGGGGCTTCATGCAGCTTGCGCCCGATGCCGTGCCCGCAAAGATTTCGGATGACTTTGAATCCTCTTTTTTTGGCTTCTTTTTCGATGATCCCTCCAACATCTGAGATGCGCACCCGGCTTTTGATATGCTTTAAAGCTATATTCAGAATTTCCTGCGAAGCATCCACAAGGGATTGAAGTTGTTGGTGATCCTGGCCCAGGATAAAGGACCCTCCATTGTCGCCGTAGTAGCCATCTAGTTCAGCGGAAACGTCGATGTTCACCAGGTCGCCTTCCTTTAAAATACGGGAAGGGGACGGAATACCGTGACATACTTCGTCATTCAGACTGATACAGGTATAGCCTGGGAAATTGTATTCTTTCATGGGGGCAGGCGTAGCGCCAAAAGATTGCAGGATGGAATAGCCGTATTCGTCCAGTTCCTGAGTACTCATGCCCGGCCGGGCATAATCTCTCATCTTTTTTAGCGTAACGGCCACGGCATGGCCTGCGTTTTTTATACCGGTTAAATCAGCATTGGTTTCGATGGACATGGATATGCATTATTTAGTAATTCAAAACGATTGATTTTAATATAACACCTTTTTACCGAAATAGATCTTTCCGGGTTTAGCTGATGAATACCAGCTCTATTTGCTTTCTTTCCTAAAAAATGGCTAATTGTATCCGATTTACAAATTCGAACACCATTTGCCATGATCACCCTCAAAAGAACCAACTCAAAAGACCCCGATTTCGTCTCCCTGGTTGCACAACTCGATGCCCTCCTGGCCGAACGGGATGGCGAAGAAAATGCCTACTACAGTCAATTCAATAAGATCGATCAACTCAATCAGGTAGTGGTCCTTTATGATGATCATCTGCCGGTCGCCTGCGGAGCCATTAAAGTATTCAGCGACCAGGCGATGGAGGTCAAGCGGATGTATACCGCTCCTGCTCACAGAGGGAAAGGCCTGGCTACTCAAACACTCAGCGAATTAGAAGCCTGGGCCGCTGAATTGGGATTTCCTAAATGTGTGCTGGAAACCGGCAAACGGCAGCCCGAAGCAATAGCCTTATATGAAAAAAATGGGTATCAGCGGACACCTAACTATGGACAATACATCGGTATGGACAATAGTGTTTGTTTTGAAAAATCTCTCGCCTAAGCATGAAAAAAATAATATTCATTTTTTCTCTTTTGCTGTTTTCTTTAGCCTGTAGCAGATCGGAACCGGATCAGGATTTGGTGGTAGATGAACCTAAGCCTCCAACCCAGAATAAATACCCTGCGTTCCAGACTATTTTAGATTCTGCTGGAGTTCATGGAGCGATGCTCATATTTGACGAGGCACAAAATACCTTTTTCTCCAACGACTTTAGCTGGGCGGCAAAAGGGCAATTACCTGCCTCTACCTTCAAAATTCCCAATTCACTGATCGCACTTGAAATAGGTATCGTAGAAAACGACTCTAGCCTGTTCAAATGGGACGGCCAGGCACGCTGGAACAGAAACTGGGAGCAGGACCTGATCTTTAAAGAAGCTTTCCAACTCTCCTGCGTGCCCTGTTATCAGGAGATCGCCCGGAATATCGGGCCGGAAAGAATGAATGATTATCTGGAACGCTTCCATTACGTAAAAATGCAGGTGGATTCCAGTAATATTGACCTCTTCTGGCTGGAAGGGGCTTCCCGAATTACGCCCTTTCAACAGATTGATTTCCTGCAACGCTTTTTTGAAAAACAACTGCCCATCAGCGAGCGGACCTACCTGCTGATGAAAAAGATCATGATATTAGAAGAACAGGAAGGCTATCGACTAAGCGGAAAAACGGGCTGGTCGGTCACCGGAGAAACAGATAACGGCTGGTTCGTGGGCTTTGTAGAAAAAGGTGATAGTGTGTTCTATTTTGCCACGAATGTAGGACCTGGGCCCGCTTTTGAAATAGATAACTTTGCTTCAGTTCGAAAAGAGGTGACGATGAAGGCTTTAAATGAATTGGAAATTATCAATAAAAACTAAGAATGAACTTCAACTTTGACCAAAACATCATCCTGGAAAATGAGCGGGTCAGACTCGAACCCCTCCAAAAAGAACACATGGACATCCTAAGGCCTATCGCCGAAAAACACCCGACACTGCTGACCTATTCCCCCACGCCTTTTGGAAATAAGGACCTGTTCGAGACTTATTTTGAAGTCGCTTTTAAGGCTAAAAAGAACCTCATTCGTTATCCATTTATCATCTACGACAAACAAGCCGGGGCTTTCGCAGGCAGTACCAGCTATGGAGCGATTTCGAATAAAGACCTCCGCCTGGAGATCGGCTGGACCTGGCTCAGCAAAGAATTCCAGGGTACCGGCCTGAATAAGTATTGTAAATTCCTGCTACTGGAGTATGCCTTCGAAAAATTACAGTGGGAAAGAGTCGAATTAAAGACCGACAGTCGCAATCTTCAGTCAAGGAGGGCCATGGAAAAAATAGGAGCGAAGTTTGAAGGAGAGCTACGGAGTCATACCCTAATGCCCGATGGCTACCGGAGAAATACGGTTTATTACAGCATTCTTCGCGACGAATGGCCCGGCCTGAAACAAACGATCTTTAAAGGAATAAGCACTTGATATGAGTACTAAAGAGTCCAAAGAAAATTGTGTTTTCTGCAAAATCCTGGCAGGAGAATCCCCTGTAAGTATGATCTACGAAGATGAGCAGCTGGCTGTTTTTGTGGATTTGTTTCCCGTCAATGAAGGGCATTTGCTGGTTATTCCGAAGTACCATGCTCCCTATATGAAGGACGTTCAAGCCGAAACCCTGCAGCATATGATCAGCATTGCCCAAAAAATGAATGCTGCACTGAGGGCTTCCGGCCTGCCCTGCGAGGGCGTCAACTTGTTTATGGCAGATGGGGAAGTCGCCGGACAGGAGGTTTTTCACAGTCATTTGCATGTTATTCCCCGATTTCGGGGGGATGGATTTGGTTTTCGATATGACAGGGCTCGCCATTTCAGGCAATCCGATAGAAGTCGTATGGATGAGATTGCAGAGGTATTAAAAAACGGTTTTTCATAAATTTGAAAGTTGTGCAGCTTCATGGGAACTAAAACAAACAGCAAAAGTGTTGGAGCCATTGAATCAACAAAACAGGATCATGTTAAGCCGACTTTCCGCTAATTTTCAACATCACATCGCACACATTCCTGAATGCACGGAGAGCATGCAGGTACGCCACCTGGACAGTCTGAGCTTTGTCGACTCAGGGCTTTCCTGTGATACTTTTAATATCATTCACATTCACAACGGCGCCGAACTGACGGAAGATGAATTACAAAAGGCCCTTCAACATTTCCACGCACAAGCTTCTGATTATTGCATCTGGATAACCAAAGAAGGTTTGGGCGCAAAAACAAAGGAATTATTTGCGCAGGCAGGCATTGAGCAACAGGCATCGGAGGTCGGTATGGTCCTCGATTTATCGGAATATGTTCTCCGCGCTAACGAAAAGCACCCCAACATTCAAATAGTAGAGAATTCTTCCAGCTTAGCCGAGTACGCGAATGTCATCGCCGCCAACTGGACCCCTCCCGATCAAAACGTGCTGTCCTTTTACCAGAACTCAGCTGATGCCTGGCTCGATCCTGCCAATAAAATGATCCTTTTGGTATATTACGCCGAAGGCCAGGCCGTCTCGGCCGTCGAATTATGCCCTTCGGATGAGGCGACCATCGGTTTGTATGGATTTGCAACACTGGAGGCTTATCGCGGCCGTGGCATCGGCACCGCTTTAATGACGTATTCACTCAACCTGGCCAAACAGCTGGGCTATAAGAATGCCATCTTACAAGCTACGGAAGATGGCATCGGCATCTATAAAAAAATGGGATTTAAAGAGGTAACGACCTTTTATGAATACGCATAACTCAAAGCCAGGTCCCTGCATCTGCGAAATCTGCGAAATCAGCGTGCCAAGAAAAGCCAGGTCCCTGCATCTGCGAAATCTGCGAAATCAGCGTGCCAAGAAAAGCCAGGTCCCTGCATCTGCGAAATCTGCGTAATTTGCGTGCCCAAGAAAAGCTACGTCCCTACATCTGCGAAATCTGCGTAATTTGCGTGCCCAAGAAAAGCTACGACCCTGCATCTGCGAAATCTGTGTAATTTGCGTGCCCACCTAACAAATTGTAGCTTTAAAAGAAAATTCCACACATGACAGACATCCGAAAGCCTACTTTTTGGAAAAACCTCGCCCAGAAGGTCGTGAAAATTGTCCTCAAAGACATGGGCGTCCGTACCCGCCCAGCTACCCGCAACCAGCACGTCGTTCCCTACGAAGACGGCTGGGCCGTCCGTGGCGAAGGCAATCAACGAATCACCGCTTCCTACAAATACCAGGCCGACGCCATCGATCGGGCCAAGGATATCGCCAGGAACTACCAGTCCAGCGTGATCATCCATCGCGAAGATGGGACGATTCGGGATCGGATTAGTTATAAGAACTAAGGAAGGGGTGGGTAAAAACTCGTTCCTCGCCTGCCGGCCGGCCGGAAAGAATATTATTGGTTGGGGAAAAAGGCCGAAGGACTTTTTCCCCAACCCCTTCCTTTTCTATTGTAGTACTTTTATTCTCTGAAAAACAAGGATTGTTTCTCTTTAATGTTAAAATAATACCACATTTCAATAATTTTTACCTAGCCCTTCACCATCCTTTTCCCTACATTTGCCAACAGAAACATCATTCTTGAACACATAAACCTAACAATATGAAAGTCACCTGGGAAGGCGTTTATCCAGCCTTAACAACCAAGTTCAAAAAAGACGGAAGCATCGATTACGATATGATGGCCGTCAATATGAAAGCACAATTAGACGGAGGTATCCACGGAGCCATTTTCGGAGGCTCCCTAGGGGAATCCAGTACCCTCACCCATGGGGATAGAATTGACCTGCTTAAGGCCGCCAAGGAAATGGTCGATGGAAAAATTCCACTGCTGGTCAACATCGCAGAAGGCTCCACCAAAGCTGCCATCGCCCTGGCCCAATTAGCACAGGATAACGGAGCCGACGGATTGATGGTCCTGCCTCCAATGATGTACAAAGCTACTGATGATGAAGTGACTGAGTACTTTATGACCATTGCTCGCAGTACAGACCTGCCCATCCTGATCTACAACAACCCGGTCGACTACAAGATCAATGTCACCCTGGATATGTTTGAAAAAATGCTGACCCTGGATAACATTGAGGCCGTAAAAGAAAGTACCAGAGACTTATCCAATATTACACGCATACGGAATCGCTTTGGCAATGATCTGAAAATCCTCGCCGGAGTGGATACGCTTTCTTTGGAAGGCCTGCTGATGGGAGCCGATGGTTTGGTTGCCGGTCTGGTCTGTGCTTTTCCTGCCGAAACAGTGGCCATCTATAAACTGGCAAAAGAAGGCAGAATCGCAGAAGCTCTGGAGATCTACCGCTGGTTCATGCCGCTGCTCGAACTGGATATCGATCCCCAACTGGTGCAAAACATCAAACTAGCCGAAACAATGGCGGGCATCGGTACCGAGTATGTTCGTGCGCCACGTATGCCCCTGTCCGGAAAAAGAAGAGCAGAAGTTGTCAAAATTATCGAAGAAGGCTTGGAAAATCGTCCGGATTTAAGCAAGTTTAAGTTATCTGAAATTACTGTTTCGTAAAACTGCTATCAATACTTGGTGCTGCAATGGGCGGCACCAGGTATTGAGCAAACATCAAGCCGCAAAGCAACTATATAGTAAGTTCTATAAACTGGGGAGCGGCTATAATGACTACATCCAGAAAGCCACGAAGCGGCTGATAGTGTCAGGTCCAATAAAGTCGCGAAGCGGCTGTTGGAGATATGTCCTATGAGCCGCGAAGCGGCGTCAGCTTTACAACCTGGGGCGTCAGCCCCAGACACAAAACTCAACCACTAGCATGAAATACCTATCAGGAACCAACCCACAAACAGGAGAACAACTAACTGGCGAATATCCCATCGCAAACGAGCAAACTGTCGACACAGCCATGCAAAAAGCCTGGACGGCCTGGAAAACCTACCGAACGTTTTCCGGGAAGAAAAAGGCCACCTTCCTAAGGGCGATCGCCGAAGAAATCGAGCAGGCCGAAGGACTGGTCGACCGCGCGATGCAGGAATCTGGCCTGCCGGAAGGAAGGATCAAAGGAGAACGCGGCCGAACCTGCAACCAATTGCGGATGTTCGCGGACTTGGTAGAAAACGGCTCCTGGGTAGAAGCCACCATCGATCAAGCCCAGCCGGATCGCCAGCCTATCCCGAAAGCGGATATCCGGAAAATGCTGGTGCCCACAGGCCCTGTAGTGGTCTTCACCGCCAGTAATTTCCCCTTGGCCTTTTCTACTGCGGGAGGAGATACGGCTTCAGCCCTGGCCGCCGGTAATCCGGTGGTGGTCAAAGCACACGAATCTCATCCCGGCACCAACGACATCGTTTCTAAGGCTATCCTCAGAGCTGCCAAAAAAACGGGCATGCCGGAAGGCGTTTACGCCACGCTTTACGGTGAAGGTCATAAAGTAGGCCAACAACTGGTACTCCATCCGCTTACAAAATCGGTGGCCTTTACCGGTTCTTTTCGCGGAGGAAAAGCGCTGTATGACCTGGCTGGAAAAAGATCTGAACCGATCCCGGTTTTTGCCGAAATGGGAAGTGTAAATCCGATCTTTATTTTACCCGAAAAATTAAAAAACGGCGCTTCCGACCTGGCCGCACAGATCGCCAATTCCGTTAACCTGGGAGTCGGACAGTTTTGCACCAATCCAGGTATCCTCGTGGCAATGCAGGGAGAAGGGATCGAGCAACTCAAGTCGGATATGAAAGCGGCCTTCAGCCAGATTACACCGGCTTGTATGTTGAATCAAGGTATTTACCAAAATTTTGAAAGTAAAAAAGAGGCCTTGCTTCAAGAGAGCGGAGTAGAAACGGAATTCCGGTTTAATGGCGATGTGGATGCGCCCAATGCTCGTCCGGCCATCGCCTCGGTAGATGCCGTTCATTTTCTGATGAATGAAAATCTACAGGAAGAGGTGTTCGGCCCTTTTACGCTACTCGTTAGCTGCCGGGATGAAGTTGAATTCCTCAAGGTAGCCAATCATTTCGCAGGGCAGTTAACGGCCACCATCATGGGTGAGCAGGAGGAAGTGACGAAGTATACCGAGCTGTTTGGCATCCTGCAGGAAAAAGTAGGTCGCCTGATTTTTAATGGGGTCCCCACTGGCGTGGAAGTTTGTCACAGTATGCAGCACGGCGGGCCTTATCCGGCTACGACCGACGGTCGCTTTACCTCTGTCGGTACGGCCGCTATCAAGCGTTTCGCTCGCCCGGTAGCCTTCCAGGATTGTCCGGAGGCCTTGCTACCGGACGAATTGAAAGATGGGAATCCGCTGAAGATTGTCAGAGTAGTGGATGGGGAATGGAAAATTGCCTAGAAATAGAGGCTGTCTCATAACTCCTTCGTCGTTATTCGACGCCAAATTATTTTCTTTTTGGGAGGTGTTTGTTTATTAAAAACTTCGTTTTTAATAAACAAACACCTCCCAAAGAAAGAATATTGGCTGGCGAAAAAGGCCGTAGGTCTTTTGAGACAGCCTCTATAAAAAATATTTTATGAAAAAAACTTTCTTCTGCGTTGACGCGCATACCTGCGGCAACCCCGTGAGACTGGTGGCGGGAGGTGGTCCGCTTTTAGAGGGCAACAGCATGCAGGAGCGACGCCTGCATTTTCTGCGCGAACATGACTGGATCCGGAAAGGACTCATGTTTGAACCTCGCGGCCACGATATGATGTCGGGCAGCATTTTGTATCCGCCCGTAGATCCACAGAATGACATCGGTATCCTTTTTATCGAAACCAGCGGCTGCCTGCCCATGTGTGGCCATGGCACCATCGGCACAGTGACCATCGCCCTGGAAGAGGGCCTGGTGACACCCCAAACGCCCGGCAAATTACGATTGGAAACGCCCGCCGGGCTCGTTAAGGTGGATTATCATATGGAGGGGAATAAGGTGAAGTGGGTCAGATTGGTGAACATTCCTTCTTTTTTATACAAAGAAAACCTCAAAGTACAGTGCCCGGATCTGGGAGAATTGACCGTTGATGTAGCCTACGGCGGCAACTTTTATGCCATCGTGGACCCACAGGAAAACTTCTCCGGCATCGACGATTACTCTGCCAGCCAGCTGATCCAATGGAGCCCGGTCATCCGAAAACAATTAAACGAACAGCATTCCTTCGTTCACCCCGAAGATCCCAATATCAATGGGATGAGTCATATGCTGTGGACCGGGAAAACCATGTCAGCGGAAGCGGATGCACGCAATGCAGTGTTTTATGGAGACAAAGCAATCGACCGTTCTCCTTGCGGTACCGGCACTTCAGCAAGAATGGCTCAATGGGCCGCTAAAGGAAAACTGAAAGTAGGAGATATTTTTGTACATGAAAGCATCATCGGTAGCCAATTCGTAGGCAGGGTAGAGGAGGAGACCGAATGCGGTCCATTTAAGGCCATCGTTCCAAGCATTCAGGGCTGGGCTCGCATCACGGGATATAACAACATCATCATTGATGACGAGGATGATCCCTATGCTCATGGATTCCAGGTAATATAATAGGGTTTTTGCCGCCGAAGGCGGCAAAAACCCTATTAACTTTTAAAATCATGAAAGTACATATAATAGGTGGAGGCATCATCGGCTGGAGCACAGCCTGGTACCTCAATCAGGCTGGTTATGAGGTCAGCATCATCGAAAAGGAAGCGAACTTCGGAGGATGCTCTCATGGCAATTCAGGTATTATTGTCCCCAGCCACTTCATTCCTTTGGCCGCGCCGGGCGTGATTTCGAAAGGCATCAAATGGATGTTTGACGCCAAAAGCCCGTTTTATATCAAACCGAGATTGAATCTGGAGTTGATGCAGTGGCTCTGGCAGTTTTATCGCTCTTGCTCAGCCAAAAAGGTCCAGGAAGCCATGCCCGTTCTGTTGGAATTCAACCAGTTGAGCAAGTCATTGTACGAAGCGTTGAGCCAGGAGCCCGGCTTTGATTTTGAACTAGAGAAAAAGGGCCTCATGATGCTGTTTAAGACGAAAAAAGCAAAAGAAGAGGAAGAAAGTATTGTGGCGGCGGCGGCTCAATTAGGCTTAGATGCGCAGATGCTAACCGAAGCAGAGGTCCGCCAACATCATCCGGGCCTGGAAGTGGATGTGCTGGGCGGCAGTTTCTTTCCTTCCGACGCTCATGTGAATCCCAATCGCGTCATGAAGCAGATCAGAGCTCTTGGCCAAGAAAAAGGGATTACCTGTCTTTCCAACACCACCGTTACGGGTTTTAAAACCGAAAAAGGTCAGGTCAGCGCCTTGACCACAGCGGACGGACAACTCATCCCAACCGAGCAAGTCGTACTGGCGGCCGGCGGCTGGACGGCCCGTCTGGCCCGTCAACTCGGCATTCGACTGTTGTTGCAAGGTGGCAAAGGATATTCTATCACCGTTCCCCGCCAGGACAAAAAGCCGGCCATGCCGGTCATCTTTACAGAAGCCAAGGTCGCCCTGACTCCCCTCAAAGATCAGCTGCGCATCGCCGGCACGATGGAAATCGGCGGATTGAAGCACGAAATACACCTGAAAAGGATGGAAGGCATACTGGAATCGGTACCCCGCTATTTCCCGGAAATCCAATACGATATGCCCGCTAAGGAACAGATCTGGCACGGCTTCCGGCCTTGTACGCCAGATGGTTTACCTTTCATCGGTAAGCATCCGAAGTATCAGAACCTCATCCTCGCCACCGGTCATGCCATGATGGGTATGAGTACGGGGCCTGCTACGGGCTTGTTAGTGTCTGAAATGATGCAGGAGAAAAAGACCTCGATGGGTGTGGAGATGTTTAGTCCGTTGCGGTAGATAGGATCAATGAATTAT
>JAUIKE010000260.1 GCA_030430845.1 Bacteroidia bacterium
AAAGACAAAGGATATACTTTTCCTTACCTAAGGGACGACTCACAGAAAACTGCCATGGCTTATGGAGCTACTAAAACTCCACATGTTTATGTTCTGAATAAAGAAGGTAAAAGTGATTATCGTGTAGCGTATATCGGAGCGATAGACGATAGCCCTAGAGAAATTGCCGATGTGCGAGAAAAGTATGTGGAAGATGCAATAGAAGCTCTACTCTCTGGTAATTCACCTTCTGTAACTGAAAAAAGAGCTATCGGCTGCACGATCAAATGGAAAGAGTCATAAGCCACTCATGAAATAACAGACTTCTGGAAAGGTTCTGAGGCCAGGAATTGAGATATTTTGACTATCTTTTTGTCGAATGACTCGCCCCTTAATTCACATTACCCTAAGCCCACAACAACAGGCTAAACTTTCCTCTCAGGAAATTGCCATTTATCCTAAAAAAACGTGGCTATGGATAGAAGTTATGTTCCTTCCGGCAATGCTGTCGCTTTATCTAGTTTATATTATTCCTTTTAGAAATACTTTTACTATCGTGGCTTTCGGAGTGGTGATAGCCTTACTTATGTTTCCATTTCTGAATGCTCGTAAACGGCTCAAATTTCACGCACCCGCTATCAAGTTGAATAAAAATGTCCTGGCATTTGATACCAATCAAATCAGGTGGCAACAGGTGAAATCAGGTCAATTAATCTCAGGTACTTTCGGTGATGAATTGGTAATTGTTGATATCGAGGGGCAAACACATCGAATTTCTCTCTCAGGTCTCAATAAAACGCCCTGGCAAATTTATGTGCTGGTTTGCAAATACTATTCTTTAAAGGAGTAAATCTATTTTTTGATCACCTTCTTGTAGATTTCACTCCCATTCAAATCGATAAACTGGCAACTGACCTGATCCTTCAAAAAAGCAGTGATGAGAAAACCATTGATTGATTCTGCGAAAAGCGTTTCTTCCATTTTTCCTGTTGGTCTGACCTCAGATCCTGCACCAGATACAAAATGATGAGTACTGTGATTCTTTGGTTTGATGTATTGCAAATCATGCTCATGACCTGCTAGATACAAATCAACACCGTGTCTATCGAACCGAGGCTCCAGATGACTTCTGACGGCATTTTTCCTACCTGCCCTTTTTCCTCCGGTGTAAAGTGGGTGATGACCTATGACCACTTTCCAGTCATAATCTTCGGCTAATAAACTATCCATCCACATCAGCTGAGCCGTAGTATCCTGGCCGGATACCTTGGGGCCATATTTTGAGGAGTCATAATAATCATCATCGAGTGGATTGGTGTCCAGAAAAATGAACCTCACACTTGCTCCATCATCTGTCTTAATATCTTTGTGGAAGTAGCGGCTCGGCATATTCCATCGCTGGCTGATATCGGAGTAATCTATTTGTGCCTGGGCATTTCCTCTGTAATCATGGTTTCCTAAAACTACGTACCAATCACAATTAAGCGAGTAGGCAGAATATACATCCTCATAGGAGATTTTCCAGTTTGGATCATGAATGCTCGCCAGGCCATTTGGGTAAAAATTGTCACCTGTAGAGATGATAAATTCCGGCTCCAGGGTTTCCGCTACTTTACCCATTGTAGTAGCTAATTCCTTTTGATTGAATTCTCCTTTTCTACCCCAATCACCAATGGTATAGACATAATATGCATCGTCTATTTCTTCGAATTTTAAGGATTTTTCTGAGCCTTTTTGAGTCGGCTGACAAGCCACAAAAATCAGGATGGGCAAGCAGTATAGTATCTTTTTCATATCAGATATATTTCGAAAAGACCCCTGCAGAGCAGAGGGCTTTCGGGTTAACAAAAATCAATGAGGTATTTTTTCTAGAAGATCTCTCCAATCGTAGATCTCAAAAGTTTTATTGTCAGACATAGCCACGAATACTCCCGAGGGAAACTCTTCCCCCAAAGCAGCCGAAGTGGATTCAGACCCATCACTCGAACGAGTATTCATATCCAAAGCAATCAATAGTTCATGTTGATGAGGGTTTTCTGGTGAGCCTTCTCTCGGGAACACATGAAATTTATTGGCTCCCTGATCCGAAACCAGTATGTATCCTGTGCCTTCTCCTGTATCATAAATAGATATGCCCTCACGATCATCTGCAAAGCCTGTAAGACCGAATGTGGCTAATTCCTCATTTCCCATGTCAGGGTCTGCATAGTACTTTCTTACTCCAAAGTGTTCATCAGAATAATAGACATATCCCAGCTCATCATCTACACAAATGGCTTCTATCTCTTTAGTTCCACTGAATTTTCCAAACTTTCTCACCAGGTCAGCTTTCACGCCTGTAGAGTCGGCGGATAGCAGATATTGGTACAGATAGGATCCGTCAAGATTTTCACCTTCCTTGCGACTGACAATGGCAAAAAGTGCCAGATCAGAAGGCCTGGTATAAAGTGAAACACCCATGACCTTGTTGTACAAAGTGTCATCTTCAAAAACGCTCAAACCACCATTGTCTATAGGCTTCAGCTCGGGTAACTGGAACACTCTGATAGCACTTTTCCCTCTCTCGGAGCATACTGCTACATCTACCGTGTCATCGGCATAAAGAAACCCATAGGCAATATCCACATTGTTTGGCCTGTCCAGAGGATATACCTTTTTGGTACTGTCCATTTTTCCGTCCAGCGAAAATGCATAAAGCCCTCCATCAATTTCATGCTTGTCAGTACCTATGATCATGCTTTCCTGTGGGTTTTCAGAATTGATCCAGATAGCAGGGTCGTCACTATCATGCTTTACAGGGTCAGTAATGTATTTTGGCTGAATGACTTTTTCATTTTTGACCTGACTGCATGATACAGCCAGGCCAACAATTATGATTAAAACAAAACGCATTGAATTAGTCTTTTTTCAGAAGGAATGACTGTGATCCTGTATAGAGCTCATCCCCATCTTCATAATTATCCTCACCAATAATGGAGGTAAACTCAATCTCCATATCACCATCTTCATTGATCACATACTCTGCTTCCAATACGAAATCAAGCTCTTCACCATCTTCATCGAAATATGATCCTTCAAACACCAGTTCGCCATCTTCTGCATCATAATCTGCTTCTATTTCTATGACGAGGTTTTCCATAGAAGTCTCTACTTCTCCTTCTTCACATTCCGAAACCTCTTCCTGTTCCGTTAATTCAATTTCGAATTTCATTTCTTCAAATTCAAACTCAATGGCAATCTCACCTTCTGTATCAGCAAAGGCAGTTTCTGCAAGATCTTCTGAGAGGATTCCGAATACAGATTTGAAATTTTCGAAAGTCGATTCATCCAATTCGATCAACCATTTGCCGGCGGCATCATTTTCCAGGATTTCATATTCAAATGTGTTTGCATCGCTAAAAAGCACATTGTCGCTGGATTGAATACCAGTTATTTGTAATTCAAACCCTCCATCAGGGGCATCTTCCCCGATATTGAAGGCTACCACTATTTCGAATTCCTCAGGCACAGTACCCATATCCGCATCAACCGGAATCGTTATCGTAGAGCTGGTAAAAGCAATCTCGCGCTCCCAGACACAGTCATCATCATTTTCATACTCATAGACTACCTCATCAATTGCCACACCTGTGAAATCTCCTTCTCCCTCTAGAGTGTAGGTTAACGTGATTTCATTTGTCGGTAAATCACCAATATAATCAGCGAAAGCAATTCCGATTTTAAAATCCTCGGCATCTGCAAGGTCAGCTCCTTCCTCGTCAATTTCCATTCTGAGAGGGAAGTTGGTGTCCTGAATTTCTAATTCAGGATCGTTGAAGGCACAAGCACTAACCAGCCCAGCCAAAACCAATATTTTGATATTCTTAAGTTTCATTATTTCTAAGTTTTTGAATAATTAGAAGTTGAATTTCACACCGATTCTTGACCACCAGGAGTAAAACTCTCTCTGGATGATCTCATCTTCTGAGTTGAGATAAGTTTCGTAAGGTGCGTTAGTGATGTTGAGGAACTCAGCGAATACATTGAACTTACTGTTGATCTGATAGCTGGCGGTAGCATCTACCTGCATTCTTTCTTTGATGTATACCTTGTCATCTCCATCTAATTCATCGATGTACGCTCCGGCATAGTTCGCAGATACACGAGCAGTTATTCCTTTGAAATTGTAAGAAAGACTTAGGTTTCCTACGTGAGCTGCCTGGCCAGGTAGGTCGATTTCCACCTTGTCATCAGATCCTTCTTCTGGTTTCAGTGTGGCGTTAGATCCTGTGTAAGTATAGTTGGCATAAACACCGATTCCAGCAAGAGCACCCGGCAAGAATGTGAGGTTTTGCTGATAGGCGATTTCAAAGCCAAATAGATCTGCGGTCTCTCCATTGATACTTTGGGTCAGCTCCATATCACGGTCGAAATCCACACCTTCATAGCTCGTGGTTTCGAATACCCTGTTGTAAATGAAATTGTCAAGTTTCTTGTAGAAAAGACCTCCAGACAATACCCCTACAGTACCAAAATAGTGATCCACCATGAAGTCAATATTAGTAGCTGAAACCGGCTCCAGATCAGGGTTACCAATAGTTCCTTCCGCATCCTGAATGTTGATTTCCTGAGTAGGAACGATAGATTCGAAGTTTGGTCTGGCATAGGACATTCCTGCGGCAAATCGAACATTGGTCAGACTGTTCAGTGCATATCTGATATTCATCTGAGGAAGAATAAATGTATAGTCTGTTGCTCCGTCTTCATTCACAATTTCGTCCAGGTCACCCTCATCATCGAAGTAAACCGTATTGTAATTGTATTCTACTTTGGTTTGCTCCAATCTCACTCCTCCGATGAACTGTAGCTTATTAAAAGTAATGTCTGTCATCACATAAGCAGCCAGCACATCTTCTGTAGCGGTGTAGCTTTCATTGGCTTCATCTACCAGTTTGTCCTCAGTTTGAAGTTCGAAACCGTCTTTGTTCTGATTGAAAAAGCGAACGACCTTACCCATGTCTGGAGCTGCGGCGATTTCATATTTTCCATCAAGGAAATTGTCATCTACCAAGCCACCAGCTACCAGATCTCCAGTGAAATCTCCTGTTTGACCATCTATGGTCACATCTCCACCTGCCCACTCGTACTTGTTATTGATTACTTTCAAGCTTTTTGTTTTCGCTCTGTATTTTCCACCAAACTTGAGCAAACCATCATTGCCACCCAATTGGTAAGGCACTCCCACATTGATTTTTCCAGTGATGTTTTCGTCTTCTGCAAAAGTGTTTCCTGCTTCCAGTTCATCAAATTCGTAATTGCTGTTATCCAGATAGTCAAAATCAGCATTAGTTGAGAACGTTGGAAAATCTGAATTGCTGAAATCTGTTGACAACTCATCCGGCTCAGCTATGAATACTGTTTCAAAATCGAATGGAGTATCCTGTATTGCTCTGGAATAAGCAAACTCATAATCAAGGTTGAATTTTGGTAAATAGTGTTTACCACCCAGGTTGAGGCTGGTTATATCTTGCTGCTCAAATCGGTCTTTGGTCATGTGCTCGATTTCATTGTCTTCAAATGGCGATTCGTCTGCATTTGGTTTTAGCACATATCTTCTTCTCCACTCTCTATCGGTGAAGCTGTTGTAGATCCCTCGGAAATAGATTTCATTGTTAGGATTGAATCGATAATCCATCGTACCGCTTACGGCAGTTCTGGTTCTTCTTAGCTGATAGTCTCTGAGTTCCAATTCTTCATCGTCTCTTTCCCAGTTGTCTGAGCCACGATCCGAATAAAAATGACTGGCATTGACCAATACCCCGAATTTCTCATTCTCTCCGAATCTTTTTCCAATCAGCAACGAACCCTGACCATTCGGTTCACCCATCAATTGGTTATAGCCACCAACAAGCGTTCCCTGAAGTTCCAAATTGCTGTTTTTAGCTTTTCTGGTGATCAGGTTTACAGATCCACCTATGGCATCTCCGTCCATATCTGGGGTAAGCGACTTACTCACCTGTATAGAGGAAAGCTGATCTGCTGGCACAGCATCCAGTGCTACGAATCTCACACCAGCCTCTGGTGAAGGAATCTGCTCGCCGTTGATACTCATATTGGTAAACTGAGGAGCCAAACCTCTGATGATGACATATCTGCCCTCCCCCTGGTCTCTCTGCAGTGTAGTACCAGGAATACGTTGGATAGCTTCCGCCACGTTTGGATCTGGGAAACGACTGATTTGGTCAGCAGCTACAATGTTTTGGATGTTCCCTGCATTTTTTTGCTGGTTCAGTGCTTTCTGCTGTCCCTGTAAAGAACCAAGTATAGTCACCGCCTGTAGCTCAGACTTTAGTTCTTTTAGCGGGATTTCTATGTAGCTGTTTGCCTCAGCAGTAATGACTATGCTTATGTCATCATAGCCTAAATACTTGATCACTAAGGTGTGCGTTCCTGATTGAAGTCTCAGGCTGAACTCTCCATTGACATCTGTAACCGTACCGAAAGTAGCGTTTTCTAATTGTACGGTAGCACCAGGCAATGGCTCGCTGGTGTTTTCATCTGTAATCTTACCCTTGATGGCTACTTCCTGCGCATAAAGCACATTAGTAAGGAGTAGGGCTGAAATCATTAATAGTTTTTTCATTTGATTTTTCGGTTAGCAAAAACTGATGCCTCAAATCTGAATTTCACATGTGAACTACCTGTTAAACACCCCTCAACAAAAGGGCTACAAACAGCAAAAGACCTATCAGCAAAAAGGCAACATCAATTTGTAACTATTTGAAATAGAGATGGATGCATGTTAATTTTTTGTGACTATCCGATATTTACTATGAATGCATAGAGATTGGCTCCTTTGCTGAGACCGAGCTTTTTTCTGAGACGATACCTGGCTATTCGCAAGCTGTCATTGGAGATGCCCATGATAGCTGCCATGTCTTTGGAGTGAAGGTTGAGGCGGATCATGGCGCAGAGCCGTACTTCAGAAGGACTTAGGTCTGGATACATCTGATTGAGTTTGACGAAAAAATCAGAGTGCACCTGTTGGAAGACCTGTTCAAATTCCTGCCAGTCATCGTCGATGTTGAAGTTGTAGTCTATTGACTTGATCAGCCGCTTGATTTTCTTTTTTTGTGTTTCTTCGTCTCCTTTTTTGATGTCCTTGAGCTTGGTTCTCAATTCGTGAAGAAATTCATTCTTCTGAATCATGTGCAAGGCGCTTTTTGTAAGTGATTTGCTTTTCAGTTCGAGTTCTTGCTGTAGCTGTTCTTCCTTCAGATATTTGTTTTCTAGCTCTGTTTTGAGTTTTTGTTCATTAAGTTTCGTGTTTTCCAGGGCTGTTTTGGCCAGTTGTGCTTCAGCGGTTAAAAGTTTTCTGGTTTTATTGTTTTTAGATCTTTGCTGGTATAAGATTAACCCACCCAAAACGAGAATAAAGGACGCGGCGATGGTTGATAGTATCATCAAGGATCGATTGAATCTTCTTTCTTTTTCTAGCAAAGTGATGCGTTGCTGCTTTTGTTCCAGCTCATACAGCCCCTGAGTACGGGCAATCTCGGAGGCGATTCTTTCTGTAAAAATCTCATCTGTGATTTCGTAGCTCCTGCTAAGATAGTAAAAAGCGGAATCGTATAGGTGAAGGTCATCATATATTTTGGAGAGGTCTCTGCAAGCACTTTTAATCTGATATTTGAGACCAGCGGATTCTGACATTTTCAGTGCCCTTCTGGTGTAGATCAGTGCGGATTCAAATTGCCTTTTCTTTCGATAAATGTCTCCTACATTATTGATATTGATGATTGCCGCAGCACTGTTGCCTACAGCTTCATTGAGATACAGCGCAATTTGAAAATGTTTGTGGGCATCATCGTATTTTCCAAGATCCTCATATATACTGCCTAAGTTATCATGGATTTCTGCCAGGTCGCTGGTGTCCGATTGGATAATAGAAAAATCAAGGGCTTTTTTCTGATACCACAGAGCACTGTCGTACATCTGAGATTTTTCATAGACATGCCCTATACTTCCATATACCCTTGCTTTGCCGGCTACATTGTTTAATTGCTCGTACATGTGGAGCGCCTGAAACAGATATACAAAAGATTGGCTGGTATTTCCAGATCGCTCATAGACCATCCCTAGTAAATTATTGACTTCAGCTTGCTGCTTTTTTTCTTGAAGGTTTTGGAAAAGCTGGTTAGCCAAATTGAGTTGCTGAATAGCGAGGTTGAACCCTCCCATCTGGTAGTAGATTTTACCCATCAGTTTGGCACTTTCAGCCATTTGTTGTTCATCTTCCATGTCCTGACCAAGTAAGAATGCTTGTCTGGCGATGACGAGGGCTGTATCAGGATTGGTCAGTGAAATTCTATTGCTGAGCTGAATCAAAGAAATAGCCTTCTGCGGTCTTGGCTCACTTTCTGAACGATAAGTGCACCTTACAAGCAAAAGAATGAGTAAAACGGGAAGAATGCTTTGGTTCATGGAATATAGTCAAAGACCACTAAATTTAATCCCTGACTCGCTACCCACCACAATTAGAAAGTAAGCATAATATCAGCTTCACATAAAGTTAATAACTGAGGAAATCCAATTCATCCCTTGTTTCTGGTCGCCAGGCATCTACCTCCTGATTAAACGGAAGCCATACAGTAACCTTTGTTCCTTCGTTGACAGTGGAGTGAACTTTAATTTTGCCTTTATGCTCCTGTACGATTGCTTCACTAATGGTCAGGCCAAGACCTGAATTAGATTCTTTGGTGGTGAAAAATGGTTCAAAGATTTTTCCATAGTCTTCAGGCTTAATTCCTACTCCATTATCGTTGATTTCTAAAATCGCATATTGCATGTCTTTTCTAAAAATACGGATGGTTATTTCTCCTTCATCTTTAATGGCTTGAATTGAATTGAGTAACAGGTTAACAATGAGTTGATTGATTTTGGCAGGATAACACTCAACTGGAGGTAGACTCCCAAACATCCGATTTATGGTAATCCTAAAACCGATCTGATTACTCAACAATGTGAGCCCGGTCTCCACTTCCTTCTCCAAATCATTATATGACAAATATTGCTGTGAGTCTGAAGTAAAGGAATTCAAACTTTTAATAATATCGGTACTCTTATTGGAACCGGTGAGAATTGACTCAGCCAAAGTGGCGCTTTCTTCCAATAAATAACTAACACTTTGTTTTAAATCCGAAGGAAGAGTGAGTTTACCCATTTTAATATACTCATCCATTTCTTGCAGGTTTCTGATGACGCATTCAGCACCTCCACGGATGTAGTTGAGTGGGTTATTCAACTCATGCGCGATGCCCGCAGTAAGGTGACCCATCGATGCAAGTTTTTCTGATTGGATCACCTGACCCTGCGCAGATTTTAAGTCTTTTATCGTCTTTACTAGCTCTTCATTTCTTTTATTGATTTCAGCTGTTTTTTCTTTTACCATATCCTCCAACTTTTCATTGCGAACTTTCAGCTGTCGATTCCTTATTCTGGTCATGCTTATGATGATTAGTATAACAACTAAACCCACTCCGATTCTGAAAATTGGCCGCTGATAAATTGCTGCTTTGATTTGAAATCTGG
>JAUIKE010000261.1 GCA_030430845.1 Bacteroidia bacterium
TTAAACTCTTAGCTTATCATTATTGCTATGACAGGCGAAAGGATCGTTTGAATTTCTTTGAAAATTTATATGATAAAAAATTATCTTGATGCCTATGCGCTGAGCGGCGAAAGCTCAAAACCTCGGGTGCCAACCCAAGGTTTTAAAACATACTCTTCAAAAAGCTGCAGCCATACGGCCCGTCTGGGCGCAGCGACACATGGAACATTTTTTCAAAAGTACGTACCATCATCAGTTACTTATGAATTTTTCGCCTTCAGGCCGTAAAATAATACAAGTAATTAATGCACGCCGCTAAAGGCATGTATTTTATGTAAACCGGGCCTACTTACGGCCTATGCATGCCGAATTCTATTATCCTTGATCAGGTTTTACCAATAGGGCGTCCTTGCCAGGACACTAAACATATACTGTGGGCTTTTAATTGCTTCTATAGGTCTTTTGTTTCATACTTTGAAACAATAACCAACAAAATCGAAACAATAGTTCAAGAATTGCGGGCCTGATTCATGGATCTTTGTAAGGTACAATGAATTAAGTTCATATAACCAATAAGCATGACGGCACCGCACTTTCAAAATTTACAGGAAACAGAATCCGGAGACAGCCTTTCAGGTTCTCCGCTCTACAATAAAGATTTTGCTCCGGTTGCCTCAACCGACCGAAACTGGGGCACCTGGAATTTTGCCTCCCTTTGGATAGGCATGGCCGTTTGTATACCCACATATATGCTGGCAGGAAGCATGATCAGAGAAGGTATGAACTGGTGGCAGGCACTGCTCACTATTTTATTAGGAAACCTGGTGGTACTGCTCCCCATGATTCTGAATGCTCATGCAGGCACTAAGTATGGCTTGCCCTTGCCCGTCTTATTGCGAGCCGGCTTCGGCACCAAAGGAGCTGTATTAGCCGCATTAATGAGAGGCCTGGTAGGCTGTGGATGGTTTGGCATCCAAACCTGGATCGGCGGAGAAGCGATCTACACCTTATTGATGGTGCCTTTTCCTGATCTGGTTAATGCACCGATGCTATCCTTCATTGGTTTGAACACCGCCCAACTAGCTTGTTTTTTGGCCTTTTGGCTGTTGAATATGTGGATCATCTTCAGGGGGATTGAAACCATCCGGCTTTTGGAAAGCTGGACCGCTCCCTTGCTTTTATTGATGGGCGTGGCCTTATTAATATGGGCAATCAATAAAGTGGGGTCCCTCTCTGCTATATTAGAGGCTTCTCATCAAATGAAGGGGCAGGAGCAGGTTTCCTTTTGGAAAATTTTCTGGCCCAACCTGACCGCTATGGTAGGTTTTTGGGCGACGCTATCTCTGAACATCCCGGATTTTAGCCGTTTTGCCCGTAATCAAAGAGCTCAGGTTCTGGGACAGGCAATTGGCCTGCCTCCTACCATGGTTTTTTACTCTTTTATCGGCATTATCGTAACCAGCGCTACCCTCCTGATCTTTGGCGAAGCCATCTGGGATCCCGTCCAACTGTTGGGACGCTTTAGCTCTCCAGTGGTGGTGGTCATCTCCATGCTTGGCCTGACAGTCGCCACCTTATCTACCAACATTGCAGCTAATGTAGTCGCATCCGCCAATGACATTGCTAATATTGCACCGCGTAAAATCAGTTTCCGTATGGGAGGATACATTACCGGCCTGATAGGTATCCTGATCTTTCCATGGAAACTACTAGCAGACCCTCAAGGCTTTATCTTCGTCTGGCTGATCGGTTATTCAGCGCTGCTGGGAGCGCTGGCAGGAGTAATGATCTGCGATTATTACATTATTCGCAAAAGTCGCTTAAACCTAAAAAGTCTTTTTGCATCTAATGGAGAGTACGGTCGCTGGAACAAACCGGCCTGGATCGCCCTGAGCATTAGCCTGCTACCTGTATTGCCTGGTTTTTTGGCCCAAACAACTGTATTATCTCCTGAACTCATCCCGGATTTTCTACAGCATTTATACAAGTATGCTTGGTTTGTTACTTTCTTCCTGGCATTCACGATCTATTGGATATTAAAAACCAAATCTATGAAACAATCAATCAGATCTTTATCCCCTATTCTCCTGATAGCTATAAGTCCGATGTCCTACGCCCAGACATCTATTCCCTCAGTCTTACCATCAGATCTGGCCCCAGCGCCCACTGTGACTGTTTTGGCCGAACTAATCAACCAAAGACTCTCCTACATGAAAGACGTAGCAGCATACAAATGGCAGCATCAATTGCCTATTGAAGATTTGGTGCGTGAGCAAGTAGTCCTTCAAAGTAGTATAGAACAGGCCGCTACCTTTGGCCTCGATTCAGCCTCGACCCAGTCTTTTTTCGAAGAGCAGATCACAGCTGCCAAATTGATCCAGCAGTATTGGTTTGACCATTGGGAGGCCACAGGATTTGACCAGCAAATGAATTTCCGAGACCTCAATACCGAAGTCAGGCCTGCTTTACTCGACCTAGGTGATCAAATACTAGCCGCTATCAGTGAGGTGAAGCTTTGGGAAAAGCCGCCATTCTACATCTCAAAAGAACGGTTCAATTTCATTACTTCTCTGACCACAGAAGGACTCAGGTTTAAGGAAAAAAGAATACTGTACGAAGCAGCTAATCAGATCCGGGGCACGCAAAAAAAAGTACCGAGCCTCCATTAGTGGAGATAGATTAAAAACAAACTATTGCTTAAAAACAGAGCGGTATGCAGCAAGCTGCATACCGCTCTGTTTTTAAACAATAATTCATTTTTTCGAAACAATAGTCCAAAACCCACCTACCGGAATGGTTCATCTTTGTATTAACAAAAACAACAAAAGAAACCACTTTTTGTGACAAAATGAATCATCATGAAATATTTTCCAATAATCATCGTCCTCCTGGCATCCGTATTTTTTGCAAGCAACCAATTTGCCAGAAACACACAGATCGAAAACACGGATATCCAGCTACATTTTGAAGGATATGCCTCAAACTGGATTTACTTGCAAAGTGTCCATAAAAATGTAAAATCCAAGCTGGATTCTACTTTTGTCAATGCCGATGGAAATGCCATATTTAAATATGACAAGCCCCTGGAACAAGGCTATTATAACATTATTATTTCTGAGGACATTTCCTTTCCAATGCTAATAGATCGCGACCAGACTTTCCACATGCAGACCAATATCAATCAGCTCATTGAGTCAATGATCGTGGAAGGCAGTCGAGAAAACACCTTATTATATCAGAATCTCCAATTCGACAATGAGTTGCAGCAGCGATTTCAAAGCGAGGTAGCTGATATCCAGAACCGTGGAGAACAACTGGATCAGAACAAGGTCAATCTATTGCGTGAAAAATATTTCGGAGAAAAAGATGCCTTCCTGACATCCATCTTTAAAAAATACCCTAATAGCTTGTTCACTAAATACGAAAAAGCAAAGCTGGAGCCGGAGATGCTGAATAAGATTATAGCAGACCAGAGCATTGAACCGGCTCAAAGACAGGAAATGATGCTCAGTCACTTCTGGGACAATGTTGACTTCAGCGATGCCCGCTTGTTGCGTACGCCCGTTATGTACGACAAAACCTGGCAATACTTCACTGCTTATGTCCCCAACCAAACCGAACTAAAAATCCAGGCTATTGACGTACTGATGGAAAAAGTTCTGGACTACCCTGAATACAACGAATTCTTTACCCGCTGGATTGCTGACGACTACATGCCGCCCTATACAGCTATGATGGACCCCGAGGCCATCTATGTACACATGGTAGATCAATACATTACAAAAGAACGGGCTTCCTGGGCTGATTCCACACAGCTGTATGCCTATCAACTACGTGTAAAAGAGCGCAGGGTCAACCTGGTGGGTATGAAAGCCGGCAATATCGAAGCGAAAGATCCGCAGGGCGAAACAAGGTCGCTGTATGATGTCGAGGCACCCTATGTAGCTCTTTTCTTCTACCATTATGACTGCGATCATTGCATCGAGGAAACGCCAAAATTAGTGGCGCAATACAAAGCATTAAAAGATCAGGGACTGGAGGTCTTTGCGGTAGCAATGGATACCCCGGATGAAAAATGGAAAGACTTTATCAAGAAAAACGACATGGACTGGATCAACGTCACGGATCAGGACAATCAGGATATTTACGACTATTATTTCATACGGGCCACTCCCGAAATTATCCTGCTCAATGCCGACCGCACGATCATTGGCAAGCACTTATCGTCTGATGATCTGCCCATTATGATCCAAATGGACCGGCAGGGAATGTTGAATAATCCCAACTAATCATTCTGTGAATAAATAGTATGCTGATCGATGGTTGTTAGTGAACAGCTCTGATAATGAAACTCCTAACCACCATCGACTATCCATCATCCAAAAAAGAGATATGAAAATGAAAAAAAATAACTTTTGGCAAGTACTGATAGTCCTGACCGTCTCTTTAACTGGAATCACTTCCTGCAATAAAACTGATGAGTCATTTTATCTGCCAGAGGAACAGGACACAGCCATTATGTTCGTACACAAATTCAAACAGGAGGATTTCGAGGCAGGTAAGCAAATAGTGATTGAAAAGTTCAGTAAAGCCATTGAAATCTCCGGACAAAGCAGGCGGACCTACTTTTTAGCCTTGCCTGATAGTTCCGAGGTGGTAGCGATTTCTTTTTTCCACAAAAACAGCAGCCCGAATGACTGGCTGAGTAGTGAGCAAAGAGAAGAAGTGTTAGGATTGCTACAGCCATTATACGAAGAACCTTTATCTGTTCATGAGTTTAAAGCAGAACGCATTCACGATTCTCATTCATTGGATGAATATTACCCAGAGCAGGGGGATGAGGTCATTATTTTCACTCATTTGTTTAATGCTGCAGATTATGAAACCGGGAAAGATATCGTCGTCAATGGATTCTCTCAGGTTATAGAGAACTCTGGACAAACAAGACGCTCTTATTTCCTTGATAATCCATCAAATTATGAAGTGGTTAACACCTCCTTTTTTCATCAAAACAGCGGTACAGATACCTGGCTAAATCTTGAAGAACGAAATCAGGTTTTAGCATCTATGGTGCCTTTGTTTCGTGCCCCCCTTTTGATAAAAAAATATACGGTCGAGGAGATTCACATCACGAAATAAATAACTCTTTTTCAACTTCAAATTGAAACCCATGAGTACTATTCAAGTATCATCACATAAAAAACGCAACATGACTATCCTATCCGGGGTAGTTGGCAACATCCTGGAATGGTATGACTTTGCAGTTTATGGATTTTTTGCCCCTATTTTAGGAAAATTATTCTTCCCGGCCGAAGATCCCGTCACGTCCCTGATCGCTTCCTTTGGGGCCTTTGCCGCCGGCTTTTTAATGCGCCCAATCGGAGGGGCGGTATTTGGGCATATCGGAGACCGGCTTGGGCGGAAGAAAGCCCTTAATTTGTCGGTTCTAATGATGGCTATCCCGACCTTTCTAATTGGAGTGATGCCGACACATGCACAAATTGGCATGACGGCGGCCGTTATTCTGGTTGTGCTCAGAATGTGCCAGGGTCTTTCCGTTGGAGGTGAATATACCAGCTCCATCGTATTCCTTGCGGAATCAGCTCCAAAAAATAAAAAAGGGCTGTTTTCCAGCGCTTCCATGCTGGGAGCGGTTGGAGGTATTTTATTGGGTTCTCTAGTGGGTTCAGTATTGACCTCCATGTTGGATGATGCTCAGTTGCAAAGCTGGGGATGGAGAATTCCATTTCTGATGGGTATCATAGTAGCTGGTATTGGATTCCTGATTCGCAGGCATATGCCGGAAACATTGCAGGAAGAAGAAAAACTGGATAAGCCTCTCAAAGTATTAAGGAAAAATTGGCTGGAGGTGATCCGCGTTAGCGGGCTCAACTTATTAGCAGCTACTGTTTTTTACTGCATGTTTGTATTTGTTGTGACCTGGTTGGTCAATTATGTACATGAACCTCGAACCATGGCCCTGCGCTTCAACTCCCTTTCACTATTGTTTTTGATGGTGCTCCTCCCACTAGTGGCCCATCTGTCGGACCGTTTCGGACGAAAGCCCTTTTTGGTCGCAGGCGCAGTTGGGATGATCCTGTTTTCTTATCCTCTTTTCTGGCTGATGCATCACCCTAACGAATCGATGATCCTGGCCGGAGAGTTTGGTATGGCCCTTTTAATTGCCATTTACATGGCTCCTATTCCGGTAACGCTGGTTGAAATGTTCCCAAGGAATATCCGGGTAAGTGCCGTGAGTATAGGTTACAATCTGGCCTTTGCAGCCTTCGGAGGTACGATCCCTATGGTGGCGGTTTGGCTGATACAAAAACAGCACAATGACTTAGCCTTTGTATGGTATATCATTGGGATAGCTATTATTTCCCTGATAATAGTATTGACTTTAAATTTTAAAAAAATAGATGATTAGTGTTTTTGTTGTAACAAGTGAGTTTCTTGGGGTTGTGTGAAAACTCGTTCCTCGTTTTTACACAACCTCATTTTTATAACGGAGACGGCCGGGCCGTCTCCGTTTTTCTTATTTTTTTTCTTCTTTCAAAAACTCCTCCCGTTCCTTAAAGCTAACCCCCTCAATAATCCATTTCGCGGCCGCTTCCTTCTTAAGGTGATGGGCAAACCAATCTCTGATACGATTATTATAATCCTTTCTGTGCTCCTCCCCTGCAATCCCATGGTCTTCTCCCGGATACACCAGTAAAATAAAGTCTTCATTGCCCGCACGACGAGCAAAATTGTAAAACTCTACACCCTGATGCCAATCAACGACCCCGTCTTTGTCTCCAAATGCCATCAACATTGGAGTTTTCAATTTATGGACGAAAGCAGCCGGGGAATTTCGCACATGGGCTTCAAAGTCTTCCCAGTAAGGAGCCCCCATACGGGCCTGGCCCGTTTCCCAATGATCTACCTCGGGCAGTCCTGGATTCCAGTGAATGGAGCCCATAAAACTAAGGAAATTGGTGATAGGAGCGCCGGCCACCGAAGCCGCAAAGATGTCCGTCTGAGTAGGGATATAGGTCGCTTGATAACCTCCCCAGGAATGCCCCACAAGTCCAATACCCTGTTCATTAACCATTCCCCGATCCACAATATGCTTTACAGCTCCTTCTACCGCTTCAACAGCGGACACCCCCGGGTCACCTGCCCGGTATACGATGTCGGGAGCCAATACAAAATAGCCCTCACTCGTGAAAGAAGAAAAGTTGTACAAGCTCCTTTCAGAAGGTACCCTAAATCGATGAATTTGATTGGTCAATATTTCGTAAGTGTAGACAATCATGGGATATTTTCGGCTGGGATCGTAATTAGCAGGATAATAAAGAGCCGCCTGCAATTCTTTGCCGGAGGTACTTTTGAAATTTACAAGTTCGGATTTGCCCCAGGCATAGTCGTTTAGAAAAGCATTTAAATGAGTGACTTGCTGAGGGCTTTGGAAGGACTCCTCGCTCAGGAAAAGATTGTGACTTTCGCTAAAGCTTTGAGCTGAGAAAATGAAGCGATCCACTTTCTCAGCTTTCGTAAGTTGGCTCAGGTATTTATCCTCCAAAATGAGTTGCTCCACCTTCCTGTTCGGCAAAATTCGGGCATACCCACTCTGCTTGCTATACCTACCTGTAAGTCGACAATAGAGCGGATTTGACAGGTCGATGTAGTCTGCCTCGGGGTCCAACTCCTGGAAACGATGAATGATTTGCTTCTCGCGACCTTTTGTTAATCGAGTGGCCTTCGATCCGTCCGAACTAATCTGCCAGATATCATATTGATCATTTATTAAAACATTTTTACCATCCTTTGCCCATCCGGCAATAAAAAATGGAGGTAATTGCTCAACCGGATAATCGTATTCTTCATTCGCGAAAGAGACCTTTAATCCCTTGGTGAGGTTCAAGTGCGATTTTTGCCGGATGTTGTATACGAAATAGTCTTTCCCTTTGAAATAAAGAATATGATTACCATCGGGGCTTTTTTCGAACACATACCGAACTTTGTCCAAAACCTTTTCGCGTTGACCACTATTGAGATTGATCAGATAAAGATCCTGATAGGGTCTTCCAAATTTGGCGCCGAAACTGTAAGGCTTAATATCCGTTTCTACGGCATGCTTAGCCCCTTCAAGAATCGTAAGATCTTCCTGAACGTCCGTGCCTATTTGAAGAAATTCGTTGGTTGGCAGCTTCCAGCTGCAGAGCAGGCCTCTCCTACTATTACGGTTATTACCGGAACGCTGGCGAGGAAAAATTCTGAGGTCCTTTGAATGCCACACTTGAACGTCCGATTTTTTTCCCTCTTCTTTCGACTTTTCGGTATCCTCCTTTTTCTTTATGAACTTATGCGGTTGGATTTCAAAGAAAATCTGCGAGCCGTCTTTTGACCAGTCCGGCTTTTTATATTCCGACACCCTGTAATTATTGGGAAAACGGGATTTTCCATCAGCTAAAAAAGTCTTCTTTTCGGAAGTCGTATTCTGCAAACTGGTCCAAGCCAAAATACTGTGATCGAGGGTTTCGATGGTATCGTTCTTTTCCCTTGTTTTCAGAACAGCCAGATCGTTGGCCTCTTCTCGCCATGACAATTGGCTGTAGTCGCTTTCGGCAGCATCGAGCATTTGCAAAGTACCGGATTCGGAATTAAATAACTGAATTCCATTGCCCGTTTTTGAGGCGGTTGAAATAGTCATGGCAATCAGGGGAGCCTTCTCCGACCAGGCGAATTCGCTTACCTGCCCAAAATTCAGCTGACTTCCTTGTTGAAGATTCAAGACCAGCAGATCGGCACCTTTTGATTCTGATTTCTCTGAAGGGTAGGACTTTAAAGCCAGATGCCGGCCATTATCATGGAAAGCGAATTGAGCTATTTTGTCAAATGAGCGTTTAGTTTTCGTGCCCAGCTCTAACAATTCTGCTTTGTTTTGAATGGGTTTCTTGTCCTTTTGAAGTTTTTCTTTCTCTTTTTCAGAGGGTGTGATTTGATACGCCAGCCATTTTGAATCATCTGAAAAAGTGGGATTGGTACCATACTTAACGGTGTCAATCTGATTAGTGCTCAGGTTTTTAATTCGCAGTTCACTTTCTTCATTGACCTTAACAACGACAAAAGCCAGCCATTGTCCGTCGGGTGAAATTCGGGTTTGGCGAAAGGATTCAAATTGACCGTAATCCTCTGGCGTGACGGCTGGTTTATTCTGTGCATGACTGTTTTGAAAGCCCAGAGTCGTAAAAATGATTAAAAGAGGGGATAACAATACGGGTGGAAACTTCATAAGGCTTATGTTTAGATTGTTTAATAAAAATTAAGTGATTAGAACTAGGGAGTAGAAGTCGACACCGGCAGCACTTTCCCATTAAAAAACTGCCGCCCATTCACCACAAAATCGGCAATAAAGCGGGCCATCTGATCCGAATGCATGGGCGGCTCAAAGCCGGGAAAGG
>JAUIKE010000262.1 GCA_030430845.1 Bacteroidia bacterium
TGCGCATCAAATCGAATATGCTATATTTTAGGATCTTGATCATGGCGCTAGTGATTTAATAGGGCCTGCCTTCTTCTTTGAAGGACCTTCCCGTTAGAAAATCGGATACTGGTTTTGTTCAGTTCTTTCTTTTGTTTTCCCATCAGAATCGCTGCAATGGCCGCCTCTAATCGATCTTCATCAAACTGAGCCATCAGTTGTGTTTTAGACCCCCTGAAATAAACTTTTCCATCCAGTAGAAAAATAATCTCGTCGGCCATCTCTTCTACCAGGCTCATGATGTGGGAAGTCATCAGGATGAGTTTGCCCCGCTTTTTTTCCTCCATCAGCAGTTTTTTTAAGCGAATAAGCGCAATCGGGTCCAGGCCGGAAGTAGGCTCGTCCAGTATCATGATCGGACTGTCATACATCAGCGCCAGGGTCAGGTTGACCTTTTGCTTGGTGCCGCCTGATAGTTTGCCTAATTTTTTATTCATAAAAGGAGCGAGCTCAAAAAGCTCGATCAGCTCTTGCTCTCTTGTAGTCCCCTGCCGGATGTCTTTGATCATGCTGATCAGTTCCTTCACCTTCAGATTCTCGGGAAAGCGAGCGATCTGAGGCAAATAATCGATCATCGACCGGTAGGCCCATTGTTTCTTTACAGGTGATTGGCGGACGAGAATTTCGCCTTTGTCCGGTAATACCATTCCTAATATTGCCTTTATGAGCGTGGTCTTCCCGGAGCCATTCGGCCCGAGTATGGCCGAGATACAGCCCTTCTGTTCAAAAGAAAGCGATATGCCCGACAGCACCTCTTGCTCTTTAAAGGATTTATTCAAATTTGAAATCGTGATCATAATTTAGCTGGTTTCATGAGTGGTTGATGATCGAGCACTTCTGCGGGCGTAAAAACCGGGCTCACTTTTTCGGCAAAATTCAGCAGGTCAACGAAAAAGCTTCTGAGCAAAACGATGGATTCCGGTGTGCGGTCCAAAATAAAGGAAAACAGCTTTACCGGTCGGTGAGGGACATCACCGATCTCGTTTTTGTCCAAATCATATCCGGTATATTCGCTCCAGTAGTTGCCGTTGAATGTATTGTTGTTCACATTGCTGTTCAGTACGAGGTCGAGGGTATTGGATAAAAAATTGTTTTGGGTAAAATCATTATCCAGGCAGCCGCCGGCCATTTTGATAGCCCATCCGTTTCTTCTGAAGGTGTTTTTGTGATATGCTATCCGGGTAGAGCCCTCAATGTTAATCCCGATGGTATTCGAGAGGAATTGATTGTTTTCTATTCGGGCGTCGTAAATTTCTTTTAATAATAGTCCGTAGGAAGCCGTTCCCCAGTTGAGTTGAAAAACATTGTTCCACATATCAATTTTTTTGGAGAACATAACGGCCACCCCGGCGCCATTATCCTCGAATACATTGTCAAAATACTGATCGTTATTCGAGAACATGAAGTGCAGGCCATAGCGGAGGTTCGCGTAGCTTTTGTTGTGTCGTACCTGGCTGCTGTCTACAAATTCGAAGTAGATGCCATCCCGATGATTGCGAACCAGGTTTTTCTCCACCAATAAATGCTTACAATGCCAGGCGTGGATTGCATTGCCGGAAGACGATTCCTCCTGCGCCTCGCCAAGCAACTCATTGTTGATGATCTGGCAATTTTTGGCCCGTTCGAGGTAAATACCGAAGAAGGTATTGACAAAACGATTGTTTTTAATGAGGCAGTTTTGCTGTCTTTTGATTCGGAGGCCGGCATGGTCTTTCAGGTAGCTGGTACCGACGTTTTGAATTTGGAGACCCTCAATCGTGACATTCGAGGCGATGATGGTCAGGATCTCGCCTTTTTCCTGCCCATCTATGATCGGCCAGTTCAGGCCTTTTATATGGAGCTGCTTGTCAACCACCAGCCCATGCTCGTAGTAATGCCCCGGCTGGATTTCGATGACATCCCCGTCCTGGGCTAGCTGCAGGGCTTCTGCGATGGAAGTTTGGGTACAGTCAGCACATACTTGGATGGTTTTCGACCACAGAGAGTTGGGTAGAAGCAAGGCGCCCAGGCTAAACATCAGGCTTAATATTTGGGTTGTATTTTTCATACGGACGAAGATTTATTCAAAATAATTGAGGCCGGCTTCCTTAAAATGTTGGTTCAGTTTTTGCCAATTGTACAGTTCTCCTCCTTTTTCGGCCTGTAGGGCTTTTGCATTTTCTTCTTTTTCAAAAGCAGACAGGAAGGCGCCCATCGGACTGGGTATGTTCTCGCTGATGAGATATTCACAAGCTTGAGCATCTATTAGCCTGCCCGGCTCCAGGAAATCGTTTACCAGCAAGAAACTAAAACTGGTTTCATCATTTTGCTGGGCATAATTGACCATACACTCAATGGCATCAAAAGTGTATACCCGGCCTTTGTCGGTAACCAATTCGGCTGCATGTTGCTTACTGACTACCGTCATTTTGCAAAATGCGCAGATGTCTTCTCCGTACCGGATCGGGCGGGAGGAGGGTTGACAGGCCGTCAGGCCCAGCAAAAGAAGAAGGAGAAAAACGGATAGTGGATACTTCATGACTTTTGTTTTCCTTTTAACCACCAGGCTACTGCTGCCAGAACACCGCTCAGCATAAAAAAGTAACCTCCGGTATGTGGTAATGACTTGGCTACAAAATTCAGGATGATCTTAGTCCCTATCAGGGGCGGCTGGAAGGAAGCATCCGGAATTTTAATCGGAGCTTTAGGACTAAGGTTATGGCCATAGTCGTATTCCCATAAATAGAAATCATACATGCCCAATATTCCTATCAATGCCAACAAGATAAGCCAGATCAAAAAACCACTTCGCTTGTTCCAAAAAGCTGCTGCAACACCCAGGCCGACCATCCCCAGGATGATCCACTGGAAGTATTTCAATTCCGGAATAGCATCCGGCTCAATGTATTTCATACCAATATAATGGTTCAGTATGTTGACGTTTTGGAGCGTGCCGGGGCTGTCCCCTCCGAGCTTGTTGATCCAGATATACATGGTGACGCCATCCGGATACTGCGGAGCAAAAAGCTGGATTTTCCACATAGGAAAAACAAACAAGGTCAGCAGGCACAAAGTCCCCAGCAACATGAGTATTTGCGGTATGCGTTTCATGAGTTGGTTTTAATGTTTTGTATGGAGCTTTCTCATAACTCCTTCGTCGTTATTCGACGCCCCATAAAGTTTTTTTTTAGGAGGTGCCCGTACGGGCACCTCCTAAAAGAATATTATTAGCTGTCGAAACCCGCCTGCCGGAAGGCAGGAAGGCTGTAGGTCTTTTGAGACAGCCTCATAATTTTATGATTGATCCTCTTCTTCCCCTAATCCCCATTTCAGGGCAATATTGGAGTTGGCAGGTGATACGCGGATGTACCCCTGCATTTCCTGGTGCAAAGCAGAGCAGAAATCGGTACAGTAAAATGGATAGACCCCTACAGACTTAGGCTCCCAGTAAAGGGTCTCGGTTTGTCCGGGCATGATCAACAACTCGGCATTTTGAGCGCCCTGCACGGCAAACCCGTGCGGAACGTCCCAGTCCTGTTCAAGATTGGTCACGTGGAAATATACCTTATCCCCCACTTTAATGCCCTCGATATTGTCAGGAGCAAAGTGAGAGCGGATAGTTGTCATGTATACATGTACAGTGTTACCATCTCTTTCTACTCTGGCATCCTTTTCACCCATTGCCCGGTAAGGGTGCTTGTTATCTTCAATCGGATAGATCTTCTTGACATTCGGAACGATCCGGTCGGCAGATATCCCCTGGGCATAGTGAGGCTCACCGATGGTTGGGAAGTCAAGTAAAAGCTTCATTTTATCTCCGGAAATATCATACAGTTGTGCAGAGTGGTTCATCTCCGGCCCGGTAGGAAGATATCTATCTTTTGTGATCTTATTCAGGGCGACCAGATATTTACCCTGAGGATTTCTGGAGTCCCCGCCAGGGATCATTAAGTGACCGACAGAGTAGTAGGTTGGAGCGCGGTCCAGCACTTCCCAGGTACCTACTTTCCATTTCACCACCTCAGAAGAGATAAAGAAAGAAGTGTAGGCATTTCCTCGTCCGTCAAACTCGGTATGTAAAGGCCCAAGACCTGCTTTTTCTACAACCCCTGCCAGAATATCTTCAAATTTCAGGACTGGAACGCCTGCGATCTCCGTTTCGAAAGATTCATTGGCGATGGCCTCCTGCATTTTGGTGAAGGAGTGTACGGATAAGTCGGCAGATAATTTGCCGTTGCCAATGATGTATTCACCGGTGTCGTCCACGTCCACACCGTGTGGTGATTTAGGTGTAGGCAGGAAGTATACCAGGCCGGGGCAATCCTCCGGAGTCAGCACTTTAACCGACTTCATCATAGTAGAAGTAGCCATGTGAGTTTCTTCATCGTATACGTTGTGCGCATAGTTAGCCGGCATCTCCTTATAATTGCCGGCAGCGATGTACTCTTCTGCTTTTTTCCAGTTGATGGCCGCAATGAAATCTTTATCATTCTGAGAAGCGTTCACCTCAAGCAGAGTACTCTTTTCTTCTGTGTTGTAGGTGGTAAAAAAGGTCCAGCCGTGAGATTTTCCTTTTCCGGAATGAGCCAGGTCATAATCGAAAGCCGGCAGGAGTACCTGGAAGGCAATTTCCATCTCACCCGAATTCGGGTCTACTTTAATAAAGGATAGCATGCCCTTGAAGTTTTCGGCATAAGAATTGATTGCCACGTCGGCTTGTGGATAAGGAAC
Organism: Bacteroidia bacterium; assembly: GCA_030430845.1. Taxonomy (GTDB): domain Bacteria; phylum Bacteroidota; class Bacteroidia; order Chitinophagales; family Saprospiraceae; genus JANQPA01. Next base: position 4,750 of record JAUIKE010000262.1, read on the forward strand.
GCCAAAACGAGTACCGGCTACGACGTACTCGGTGTTTTCGGTCGTAAATGGAGAACTGTGGTTACCCCCGCTATTCGGGATTTCGATAATCTCGGCCGTTTCGAAGGTACTCAGATCGATTCTGGCGACCCGTGGCGTGTTGTTGCCGTTGATGAAGATCCAGCGCCCGTCGGTTTCGCCATTTGTTTGCGAAAGCTCGGGGTGGTGCGAATCGTCCCAAGGAATAAATCCGTGAGAAGTATTCAGCATGGGCTTGGTTTCTTCATTGTATCCGTATCCCTTTTCGGCGTCCTGAGAAAATACAGGGATCACCTTCAACATACGCCCGGATGGCAAGCCGTAAACACTGATTTGTCCGCTAAAACCACCCGACATGAAGCCGTAAAACTCATCGTATTCGCCCGGGCCCACATAAACCTGGGAAGCGACATCGTCGCCAAGTACTCCTGATGTAGGGCTATTACTGTTGCTATTGCAGGAAGCAAAAAATAGCACAAGCATGGAGGTGAGGGCTAAGAAGCCAAAAATTTTTTGAACAGGATGTTTTTTCATAATATTAATGGTTTAATAGAAAATGCAATAATTCAGTTTTAAGAATAAAAGACCTTTTTATCTTTTAATGCAAAAAAACAACTTCATCCCTTTTTCATCAATGACATTTATCACCGCTTTTTATCTCTTTTGAGTGATATAAAGCAAAGATAAAATTATTTTAAGATAAAAATGTCTTTTTATCTTTTTTTATTTATATTTGTACCAATAAACAATTAAATGATGTTTTCAAAATCGTGTAAGTATGCCATGCGAGCCGTTTTATTTCTGGCCTTAAACTCCAGTCCGAAGAAGAAATTGGGTGTCAATCAGATCGCTGAAGAATTAGATGTGCCGAAGCATTTCCTGGCAAAGATCTTACAGCAATTGTCCCGGAATCTATTGATCTCCTCTACAAAAGGCCCCAGTGGCGGATTTTTTTTAAGTGAGGAGAATTTAAATACCTCTCTGCGGAAAGTAGTAGAAACGATTGACGGCCCAGAGGTATTCAACTCCTGTATTTTAGGTTTGCCGGTTTGCTCTTTTGAGAACCCCTGCCCGCTCCATTTCAAAGCGATTGAGTACAGAAATGGCTTGTTAGAAGTGATTGAGGGCAACAGCATTAAAGAGTTAGCCATACGGGTGAAAGAAAAAAAACTGACTATTTAAACTATAAAAAGTAAACAAACATGAAACAAATAATCATCTTTTTCGCAATTGCAGCCTTATTCGCGGCTTGTGGTGGAAATAACACTTCTGATGACGGCCCCAAAACACCTCCAAAAAGCATGATCGCAGATCCCGTTGAGGATGATGGTAAAGGTGTCGGAGAAATCAAGGAAGTAAAGCTCAACAATCCTTTAGTGGCCTCTATGGTAGAAAAAGGAAAATCCATTTATGAGATGAAGTGTGCTGCTTGTCATAAACTGACTGACCAGCGCGTTGTCGGTCCTGGCTGGGCCGGCCTTACTGAAAAGAGAAAGCCCGAATGGATTATGAACATGATCACTAATGTGGAAGTCATGTTGGCGGAAGATCCCACTGCGCAGGCTTTACTGGAAGAATGTTTGGTACGTATGCCCAACCAGAATATGTCGATCGGGGATGCGAGGGATGTATTAGAGTTCATGTACTCTATTGATGGAAAAGAAGTAGGAGAATAGAAATTAAAGAAGAAAAAAGTGGTTCCACCACTTTTTTCTTCTTTAAAAAATAATAATCCAATGAAAAACATCTGGTTGAAGACGGCCGTCTTCAATTTATTTATAGCGGCGATATTAGGTGTATTACTTCGATATGCTTTTGTGGATGAGCTTTCGTGGATGAAGTTCCAGTATGTACTTCACGGGCATTCGCATGTTGCGATGTTGGGTTGGGTTTATTTAGCATTGTACGCACTCCTGGTAGGAGCTTTCGTCGGTCCACAGCGATCCTATAAAAAGTACAACACTCTTTTTTGGTTGACACAGGGTAGTGTATTGGGAATGTTAATTACCTTCCCGGCATTGGGATATGCACCGGCTTCGATTGCTTTTTCTACCCTTCATACCCTGTTGGCCTATGCTTTTTCCTATTATTTTTTGCGCGATTTGAGGTCGCAAGGAGAAGGGCCTTTTCTGTTTTCAAGATTGTTTGCCAAAGCGGCTATCATTTTTATGCTGATCAGCACGCTTGCTCTTTGGGCTACTGCCCCTATTATTATTTCCGGCGGGAAGGGAACGGCCTGGTATTATGCAGTCATTCAATTCTTTCTTCACTTCCAGTTCAACGGTTGGTTTTTGTTTGCCGTTCTGGCACTTTTTATAAGAAAACTAGAACAGCGGCAGATATTTCTGGACACTAAAAAAATGAAGTGGTTTTTCAGATTACTGATCATTTCTTGTTTTTTGACCTATGCATTGGCGGTCAGCTGGTCTACACCTCTGCTTTCCATATTTCTGACAAACAGTGTAGGGGTGCTCATTCAACTTGCGGCTGCTCTTATTTTTATTGGGTTGATATGGCGGGAAAAAATACTGGAACACTTTAGATTTTGGGAAGGGATTTTATTGAAGGCTGCTTTTGCTTGCTTTGTGGGCAAGGTCTTTATTCAGTCGGTTATTGTTATCCCATACATTGCCAAGATCGGTTATACCATCCGCAACTATGTTATTGGGTTCCTGCACCTGATGCTATTGGGAATTTTCACCAGCTTTTTATTGGCTTTTGCTTTTGAAAGTAAAGGACTAAAGCTGGGACGTTTATCCAAATGGGGAATCGGACTGTTTCTTACAGGCTTTGTATTGAGTGAAGGGGTATTGTTTTTACAGGGGACAATGTTTTGGGGAGCAAAAGGATTTCTTCCTTTTTATTATGAAGGTTTATTTGGAGTAAGCACACTACTACCTATTGCTATCCTCCTAATTCTATTGGGGCAATGGCAGCGTTCGCATAGTATGTAACCTATTCAAGATCTATTTTTCTTCAACAGGCCTTTCCTTTCTTGTTTTGTTCATTCGAAACCGTCCCAGATCGACGATCAGAATGAGCATGATGAAAATGATAATTGGAGCTAACATGGTCATGGGAGTTTGATTAAATAATTTCCTTTACCTATTAGTGTGTTTTTTGGGAAAAAGGTCAACGTGTTTATTAATAAAAATGCTTTTTTTAACACTTTCGTTCCCTGCTTTTCCTCTTTTATCTGCCAAGCGACATAAATATTTCTTAAAATCAAAATTTTCTCTCCTCATGCAACGCTTTTGATGAGCGTACACATCAAAAAATTAAGACTATAAGGACTTCACCTCTACTTTTTTGTACGTAAAACCATCATCAAATGTTGAGAAAATCCTTGTTTTTACTTATGTCTGTCATTCCCTTGGTATGGGGGTGCAACAAAGAAGAAAATGTATTAACCATTGAGTCGGAGCCGGAAACAGAAACAACTGTAGACGAAGAAGTTACTTCCTATCCAGGAGTCGATCCTTTGCTATGGGAATACTATGAGCGCTTCGAAGAAGAAGCACTGGAAAGAGGTATCGAAATCGACCTGAAAGCGAATAACATTACGGGCGTGATCGAGAACATCGGCGAGGACGATGTGGCCGGCCAGTGCAGCTTCAATCCTACGCGCCCTAATCACGTAACGATCGATCTGGGCTTTTGGACGAATGCCGGCAATCAGGCTCGCGAGTTCGTAGTCTTCCATGAATTAGGACACTGTGAGCTGTTGCGCGAACACAGAGAGGCCACTCATCCGAACGGAACCTGTCAGAGTATTATGCGCAGTGGGCTAGGGACTTGCCGCGACAATTACAACGTCCGCACCCGGGAGGAATACCTGGACGAGTTGTTCGATCCGAACTTTGCAAATCAGATACAATAAGAGGGGGCGTCTCATCCGCCTCGGGCGGATGAGACGCCCCCTTTTTAATACCTTCTTCCTTTCAACTTAAAGGTTCTGCTCATATTAAAGCCCAAATGAATGTCTCCATTCATCCAATCACCGGTCGTTTCTCCGATGAAAGCTTTCCCGATCATGCCATTGGCATTCGTCAGGTGGATCTGAAATACATGACTGCCTGTATTAATGTCTATTCCCAGAGCGATGGGGTTAAAGCGGCCGGTCGGGAGCCGGCCTTGAACTTTGTGATAATATTCAAAGGTAAGAGCTATGTTCTTAGAAAGTCGGTAGGCCCCGGAGAATCCCAGGGAAAAAATATCATTTGATTCGGCGGCGCTTTCTACGAGGTTGAAATGTACCCAGGAAGGCATTACTTGAAGTGAAAGCCGTTCGTCAAATTTTCGGCCGATCAGCAGTTGGTTGACGAAGGAAAGCCGGGAATGGACCGGCAATACCTCTTCTGGATTACCAGGTTTTAAAGTATTGATAGCCACACTTGAGAAGGCCGTCATGGAAACCGGCATGAACTTCTTCCCGCTACTTTGTTTGAGAAATTGCATTTTCCCATAGGCATCGTAATGTTTTCCAAGAGAACTTCTGCCAATACCTGCCATTATCCAGCTTTTTACTCCATAATCCAGCCCCAGGCGAATAGTGGATTGATCGAGGCCGAAAAGCTCATAAGCCCCTCCGTTCAGGCGCCCGAAGCGATGGGAGATCAAAAACTCCAATTCTCCTTCCCACAGCGTTTCCACC
>JAUIKE010000263.1 GCA_030430845.1 Bacteroidia bacterium
ACAACCAATAATATTCTTTTGGGAGGTCGTTTTAAGAAAAAAACTTTGTTTTTTTCTTAAAACGACCTCCCAAATAAAATTTAATGGGGTGGGTAAAAACGAGGAACGAGTTTTTACACAACCCCATTATCTTTTTTCTATTTTTTTATAAAAATCAAATTTCGGTCATTATAGGCGATGAGCGCTCTCAACAGTGTTTCGCCATCTTGCCCATCCACACTTTGTACCAAACGACTGATCCGCTCATCTTCTTGTACCCAATTCAATAGATTTGTTTTATTGAAGATTTTCTTTTCACCATTTAAAAAGTCGAGCATGATATAATAGTTCTGTAATTCCATTTTATCGATGGTTCCGGACCGAAAAGGGCGGCCGGTTAAGGGATTATAAGCTTTTATTTCTACCGGAACTTTCGAGGGTTTTTGATAGGAATAAAAGCAAAGCCTTCCGATCACCTTGAGGCCAGCAAAGCTAGCCAGATCCTTCCCTACCTCATTCCTGTTGACCTGAATGTACGGACGTCCTTCAATGCAGATCCCCCATAATTGATCCATTTCAAATTCTTGTTCGGAAGCTAATGAGAGGGAGGCCACCTGGGCCAGCAAAGTCTGCGGATTCACAACGTGAACCATCTCATAGGCATCAGGGGTAAAGGCCGGCTGATTGTTTTTAAAGTCTTCAAAGGAGAGGTACAAGCCGTCCACAAACTGAAAACTGCGATTCAGAAGTACACTATCCTGAGCCGACACTTCAAATATGAGCATCAGCATAATAACAAGAGAAAGACCTATTTTATTTATATACTTCATCATAAATTTCCTTTAAATTCGAAGGCAGTTGACTTAGCTTTTGGGGACACATCTTGCTGTTGGCAGGCAAGGATTTCCACTGACGGAAACTGCTTGGGGCCGTCTCAATTGCTGGTCAATTTCTGGAAGACGTCTTCGACGCTGGATACCTGCGGATAGAGCTCCAGCAAGCCTACTTTTTGCTTGACCGCAAACTCGAACACTGCTGCGCGGATGTCATCTGTTGAGAACAATTGCCAACGGTTTGCGCCGATTTCTTTTACGTCCTCCACATGTTTTATTTGCAACAATTGCTCAGGTTTCACCTTAGCTGCAAATAGCGCTACAGTTACCTGGCGGCCGCTGATCTTCTGCTGCAGCACCTGAATAGAATCGTTGGCCACTAATTGTCCTTTGTTAATTATGACCACCCGATCGCAGAGGGCCTGTACCTCCTGCATAATATGAGTGGAAAAGATAACGGTTTTCTCCTGACCGATTTTCTTGATCAAGTGGCGGATCTCAGCCAGCTGATTGGGGTCCAGGCCGGAGGTTGGTTCATCCAGGATGAGCACTTCCGGGTCGTGGATCATGGCCTGAGCCAGGCCCACCCGTTGGCGGTATCCTTTGGAAAGTGTGCCGATGAGTTTGTTCTGTTCTCTTTCCAGGCCGGTCATTTCGATCATTTCGTCGATCCGACTGCTGAGGTTTTTAATATGATGAATACCTCCGACGAAGCGCAGGTACTCCTTCACATACATTTCTTTATAGAGCGGATTATGTTCGGGTAAATAACCGATCCGCTTTCTGACTTCCATCGAATCTTTTTCTACGTCGAAACCACAGACTTCCACTGCCCCGCTTGTTTGGGGAATGAAGCAGGTAATGACCTTCATGGTGGTCGTCTTGCCGGCTCCGTTCGGGCCGAGAAAGCCGAGCACCTCTCCTTTATGAGCCTCGAAAGAAACTGTATCTACTGCTTTTTGAGTACCGTATATTTTTGTTAGTTCGTTTACTTTTACTGACATTTGGTTCAGAATATTTTGACGCTATCCTTAGCGGAGGTGGACCTCCGCTTTCCTTAAAAAGATCGAAAGTATAAGAATGTTTATTGCAAAATTTTGTTAAAATTAAGTTATTCCTTTATAAAAGCACCAAAAATGGATCGAATTAGCCAAGTGGAGGTATTCAAAGCGGATGTTCCACTCACAGAACCCTTTGTTATTTCACTAGAAACCATCGAAACGGCTCGCAATGTAGTGATATGTATTCATTCAGAAAAAGGATTGACAGGCTGGGGAGAGTGTAGCCCCTACCCTACCATACTAGCTGAGACACAGGAAGGCTGTCTGGCCGTGGCCCGGCAATTAGCCAAAGTACTGCCCGGGCAGCCGGTTTCTGCTCTCAGCCAGAACCTCCAATTGCTGGACAAGGCAATTGCCAACAACTATTGTATCAAAAGCGCTTTTGACATGGCCCTGTATGACCTGGCCGCCAAAGAAGCCGGCCTGCCGCTTTATGCCTACCTCGGAGGCATCAACAAAGGAAAGCTACGAACGGACATGACCATCGGCATTGGAAGCCCTGAGAAGATGAGCGCTACTGCTAAAAATTTAATGGAACAAGGTTTTGACACCATAAAAATCAAATTAGGAACCACCTTTGACGAAGACATCCAACGCATGGAAGCTATTCAGGAAAGCGTAGGTAATCGGGTCAAACTTCGCCTGGATGCCAATCAGGGCTGGGACCTGCCTACTGCGCTGAGGGTATTAAAAAAGATAGCTGGCATGGCCCTCGATATTGAATGGTGTGAAGCTCCCATTCCGGCCTGGAATCTTCCGGGCCTGGCCCAGCTGAGCCGGCTCAGCCCGATCCCCTTGATGGCAGACGAGTCCTTGTTTGATCATCGAGATGCGGTACAGCATGTAATACAGCAGGCCTGTCCTTATTTTAATATCAAACTGGCCAAGTCAGGAGGTATTCATAATGCCAGAAAGATCGTTGCAGTGGGAGAAGGAGCCGGTATTAGTTTGCAGGTCGGATGTTTTTCAGAAACCAGATTAGGGATCACGGCTTTGGCGCACTTTGTGCTGGCACACCCTGGTATTCAGGCCTACGATATGGATAGTTTTTTGATGTTGAGTGAAGACCCGGTTAAGGGGGGAATTGAGTATAAGGAAGGAGGATGGATCAGTGTGCCGGAGGCTGTTGGCTTGGGATGTGAGTACTTAATGTAAAAAGGAGGGCGTCTCATAACTTCTTCGTCGTTATTCGCCGCCAAATAATTTTCTTTTTGGGAGGTATTTAATTATCAAAAACTTCGTTTTTGATAATTAAATACCTCCCAAAGAATTATTATTGGCTGGCGAAAAAGGCCGTAGGACTTTTGAGACAGCCTCCTTTTTATTTATTCTTTCTTACCTCCTACATCGGCATTCTGATCTTTTCCATCCAGTTCAAAAGATTTTCTGGGGATCATTCCGTCTCTTTGGGCGGTATGCCAAACGAAAGAAGCGATAATTGTAGCTGCTTGTGACAGGTCATCACCGCTCAGGTGGTCCCAGTTGTCCATGTTAGAGTGGTGGGTACGAGTTGAGTACGCCACCGGATCCTGGATAAACTGGAAGCCGGGGATACCTACGCCATCAAAGGCGAGGTGGTCTGTACCTCCTGTATTACTTAACGTCAGGGTATTCGCATCGAGGTCTTCAAAGGCATCTAACCAAGCTCTAAAGATTGGAGCGACCTTTTCATTACCTTGCATATAAACGCCGCGGACTTTACCGGTACCGTTGTCCAGGTTGTAATAAGCAGACACCTTCTTCTGTGCAGCCTTCAGTGATTCCGCTACCCAACCTCCTTCGGGGATATTGGCAAAGTGCTGAGCCACATAATTTCTGGAGCCAAACAAGCCCTGCTCTTCACCTGTCCACAATGCCAGGCGGATGGTACGACGAGGCTTAACACCACTTTCTTTGATGGTTTCGAGTAGTATACGGCTAGCCTCCATCATAACAGAAGAACCCGCTGCGTTATCGGTAGCGCCTGTACCAGTATGCCAGCTGTCGAAGTGAGCACCCAGCATAACTACCTCATCTTTGAGGTCAGTACCGGGAATTTCGGCGATGATATTGTGCTCCATACCATCTTTATTGGAGTACTCTGTCTTCAGGTTCAGGGAAAGCTTTACTGCTTGTCCTTTTTCCATCATACGAATGATGCGGTTGTAGTGCTCAACAGCCAGGGTAGCCTGAGGAAGCATATTTGCTTCTGTATTTTGAGCTCTGCCTTCGCTGGATCTGGCACCTGAAACAAACACGGTACCCAGGTCACCTTTATAACCTCTATCCAGAACAGCCAGGGGCCTTTCGTCTTCCAGGAATTTCCAGAGGATCTGATTAAAGCTGAAACCACCCAGGTTTCTTCTGCTGCGGTTGCCGCGAGGGCGAGGAGTCGGCGTGCCTGCATTAGCCATACGTAGCAGTGATTCGCTATCGTGGCGTTTGGCAGGACCTTCAAACCATTCTTTGACTTCGCGCTGGTCATCGAAAAGAACAAACTTTCCTTTCAGCTTGCCTTTGTATTTTTCAAGGTCTGCTTCTTCCTGTGCTTCCAGCAAGATAACTTCGCCGCTTACTTCTCCGTCAGTCCCGGGTGACCAGGCTTTAGGGTAGGCAATAATTGGCCAGTAAGAAGGCGCGGTAGCATGCATTTCAAAATGGTTCAGTTCCCATCCGCGACCGAAGGGGCCCCATTCTTCGAGGTGGACATTTTTCATACCCATATCATTCAACTTTTCAACTGCCCATCCGGTGGCTTTATCCAGCATAGGAGAGCCGGTCAACCTTGGGCCGTACACATCGGTAAGCCAGCTGGCAATGTCCATCACCTGGCTTTGCTCCAGGCCGTGCTTTCGAATGAGTTTGTTGATGTCCTCATCAACGGTTTCCTGGGCAGTCGTCATTAAAGGGAGTGCCAGGATGAAGGCGATTAAGATACATAAGGGTGATTTATGCAACATAAGGATCTGTTTTAGACATGTCATGTTTAAGACCTGACATGTTGTTTAAAAACTAATTTTGAGTTAACAAAAAATGTGTTTACTGAAGCGTTCACTGGTAGTGAAGAAGTGCTCAGCAAAGGTTTTCAGGACATGACATATCTAAGACATGACATGTCTTGGTTAGTGAAAATACTTCAAAATCCTTATAGCCTACTAATTTTGAGCCTACAAATTCTCCCTTCCTCGGCCAATTGCAGATTTAAATGGATGAATCCAAAAAAAATGACTCCCATTCAAATTTAACGAACATGGCCCTTAAAATGCCCGTTCTATAAATACAAGCACTTCTTTTATTTAACCAACAATCACATATGCCGTTTATAGGACCGATAATCAAACAAGCCATTTCTATTAAGCACATGATCAGTTCTTCAGATCTGGACGCCTCGAAAGCCCAGGAAGAACAACTCCAATCCTTACTCCAAAAAGCATCGGATACCGCCTTTGGTAAATATTATGGGTTCGATCGCATTTTGAGTTCTTCTAATAAGATCTCCGCCTTTCAGAAACAGGTGCCGATCCATCATTATGAGGACATTGGAAAAAGCTGGTGGGAGCAACAGCAAAAATTTTCGGACATTACCTGGCCCGGTAAGCCCTCTTATTTTGCTCTGAGCTCCGGTACAACCGGTAAAAAAAGTAAGCGTATCCCCGTAACGGAAGACATGTTGTCCGCCTTCCGGCAAGTGAGCATTTCTATGGTTGAGAACCTGGTCAATTTTGACCTGCCGGCTGAGTTTTTTGAAAAGGACATTCTGTTGTTGAGTAGCTCCGCCAACCTGGAAAAAAGAAAAGATCATCTGGAGGGAGAGATCAGCGGCATCAATAGTAGTAATATTCCGAGCTGGTTTGAGCGTTTCTACAAGCCAGGCTTAGAAATTGCCCAAATGGACGACTGGGAAGAGCGAGTCAGTTATATCGCGAAAGAGGCCCCTAATTGGGATGTCGGAGCCATCGCAGGTATTCCACCCTGGGTAAAAATGATGTTAGAACGCATCATCAAAGAGCATAAGCTCAAGAATATCCACGAAATTTGGCCGGAGCTGCAATTGTATGCCTCCGGTGGTGTAGCTTTTGAACCCTACCGCGGCGCCTTTAACGAACTGATGGAGCGCCCCATTCATTACACCGACACCTACCTGGCTTCGGAAGGCTTCTTCGCCTACACCGCCCGTCCAGATACTATGAACATGAAACTCGCGCTGAACCACGGGATTTTTTATGAATTCATTCCTTTTGACGAAAGTAGTTTTGACGAAATGGGCAATCTCAAAGAAGATCCCACTTGCCTGACTATTGATCAGGTCGAAGAAGATAAAGAATATGCACTGATCGTTTCTACTCCGGCCGGAGCCTGGAGATACATGATCGGGGACCTCATCAAATTTGCAGACCTGAGTAAGCACGAAATCGTACTATCCGGCCGAACCAAATACTTTCTGAATGTAGCCGGCTCCCAATTATCGGAAGAAAAGATCAACAACGGTATGGGACAACTAGCCGAAAAGCTGGGGATTAACATTAATGAGTATGCGGTAGCAGCCATCAAAAACGGAGATGGAGAGATCTATCACCAATGGGTGCTCGGCACTAAGGACAAAACCGGAGATGCCCAGGTTGTTGAGCTATTGGACGAAATATTTAAGAACCTCAATAAAAACTATAAAGTCGCCCGAACTAAAGCATTAAAAGGCGTGCAGGTCAAAGTTCTGCATACCGATCAGATATATAACTGGTTGGAAAAAACCAAGAAAAAAGGGGGTCAGATTAAAATGCCTAAGGTGATGAAAGAAGAAAAGATGAAAGATCTGTTGGCCTTTGTAGAGTGACTGCCAATGCTTATCTTTATTGGCATATAGTAGTTTAATTTATTTTGTCTATGATTTTTCTTATCGGTGCATCTCTTGCCTTTTTCCTGGAATTCATCCTTATTAGTAAAAAAGGTAAGAGCTTAGCTGATAAGATCCTTACGGTTTGGATGTTTGTGCTTGGCACTCATTTATTGCTAAATTTTTTTGAATATCAGGGTTTAGATCAAAAATATCATTTCCTTTTAGGCTTAACGACTCCTTTTCCGTTGTTACATTGTCCATTACTGTACCTTTATGCCAAAGCACTTACCAGTAATAAGGACAGAATGGATCGACTGGATTACCTCCATTTTCTTCCAGCAGCCTTATTGGCCCTAAGAATGCTGCCTTTCTTTTTCTCACCTGGTATAGAAAAGCTTCAGTATACACAGCAGCTTGAGCAGCAACGGTCCGTTTTGATGATCATAGTACTGTACAGTTACATGGCATCCGGCATTGCCTATATTACGCTCTCTCTCCTGGTGTTGCGAAGACACCGTAAGAACCTGGCAGCTAATTTTTCTTACACAGATCGGATTAACCTTAATTGGTTAAGAAATCTCATCATTGGAATGATTATCATTTGGAGTATAGTGACAATCGGCCACACCTTGGATCTGCAAACGGATCTAAATATTAGAGCTGAGGTAGATCAACTTATATTCGTGAGCCTGTCTCTTTTTACCCTTATGATTGGTTATTTCGGAATAAAGCAGACCTGGATTTTTTCCGGTCAAATTCCTGTAGAAGCACAAGGTCAGCAAGGAAACATTAAGAAAGAGGACACTGACTTTGTTCAATACCGAAAGTCAGGATTAAAAAGTGAGCAAGCGGATGCACTCCAAGTCCAACTGGAAAGAATCATGAAAGAAGAAAAACCTTTTCTGGATCACAAACTGACACTAAAAACGCTTGCAGAGCAATTAAATATCCACCCTAATTACCTCTCCCAGGTAATTAATGAACGATTCCAAAGAAATTTTTATGACTTCATTAATACGGCACGGGTCGAGGAATTCAAAAACCGTGTTCAGCAACCGGAATCCCAAAATTTCACTTTACTAGCCCTTGCCATAGATTGCGGCTTTAGTTCAAAGTCTTCCTTCAATAAGTTTTTTAAGAAATCAACCGGTAAAACGCCTTCCGAATTTATAAAATCAAAATAAAATAGCCCTTCTTTATTTTTTTCACTAAACATTGATAACGAGTTAGTTAGTAGTCCCTCCTTGTAAGGAACTACTACAAGATAGTAGCTCCTTGTAGGGCGAAGCTCATGCTCATCCCATCTACTTCATCTTTGTATCATAGTTATTTACACACACCCAACAATTATTTATTAACCAGAATACCTATGATCATGAAAACTTATTTCACAGTTGCTTTAATCCTCGGATTGGCACCACTCTTTCTCAAAGCTCAAACCAAACAATCTAAAACATCCGAAAGGGTCAGAGAAGTCATTGCTACTGTTCAAGAAATTGAAGCTTCCTTCGACAATCATAGAAGGAATTCTCGTTCGGTGACCTTTTATGCCGAAGCAGACTTTTGCGGCAGGAACTTTTTATTGACAAGTGATTGGTCGGTAAGGAATAAGTGGGATTATTGGAATGATGAGATTGCTTCCATTGAGGTACCCAAAGGTTGGGAAGTGAGGTTGTACGAACATGCCAATTTCAGAGGAGAAGTATTGACTATCAGCAGGGATTGGAGTGTACGGGATAATCCCTGGTGGCGAAACCGGATTTCATCCGTCCGCCTGGTACCAGCCTTATACCGGGATCGCCCGCACGAGAGGCGAGCGCCACGCTGCGACCATTGGCCTTGTCATTGCTCAAAACAAGGAGCGGGCGTGACACTGTATGAAAAGAAAGACTTTTCCGGCGCGTCCAAGACTATCCACGGCGATTGGTCGGTAAGACCAAGTGGTGATTTTTGGAATGATCGCATCAGTTCCATCCATATACCAGCAGGATATGAAGTAATAGTGTATAAGCACGCTCATTTTCAAGGTCGTTCCATTCGGTTGAAAGGGCCGTGGCCACTTCGACGCCACAGAGATTTCTGGGACGATTGGGATGACGAGATAAGCTCGATCGAGGTTTTGAGAAGTAGGTAATCCTGACGGTAAACCTCAGGATCAGATAAGGTAAAAAAATCTAAACACAACTCATTATGGATCACAAGATGAAGGAAAGCTGTTTTTTCTGGCTATTGAGAATAATTAGTGTACTACTTCTTGTTTTAGCCATCATCCTATGGATGAGCGGCCAGGTTTAATAATCATTCATTCACTCAAAATACTTTATTATGAAAACCCAATTAATTTTTTGTTTGATCTTTGGATTACCCCCTTTCTTAATCCATGCCCAATACAATCCCAAGGCACTTGAAAAAGCGGAAGAAGCCATTGCTGCCTTTAAAGCGAAAGACGCTAAGTTTGAGATCTATTTTGCCGACGCATATGCCTATGCGGTGTTCCCTTCCATTGGTAAAGGCGCTTCTGGGATTGGAGGTGCTTTTGGGGCCGGAACCGTCTTTGAACAAGGCCGTCCTATCGGAAAAGCTAAATTAAGTCAGATTACGCTTGGATTTCAGTTTGGCGGACAATCCTACCGGCAAGTAATTTTCTTCGAAACGGA
>JAUIKE010000036.1 GCA_030430845.1 Bacteroidia bacterium
CCCACCCCCGAAAATTTTGTTTAGGAGGTTGTTTTAAGAAAAAAACGAAGTTTTTTTCTTAAAACAACCTCCTAAAAGAATATTATTGGTTGGGGAAAAAGGCCGAAGGACTTTTTACACAACCCCTGTCCGGTTGTGCTAGCTACATAGTTTCTAGCCCAAGGACATTCACCCCTTGCTCAAACACAATATCCACCGGGATATTCGCGTCCGCCAAACGATCTAAGTCCTTTTGCAAAGCATCGTTGATCAACGCTTTTTCAGCAACCAACTTGGCTACACCATCATAGTCACCATCACCTTGAAGAGTAAGGATCTTGTTAGACAGGGCCTGCATGGCGTCCTCGATCTTGTCGAAATTGACGCTGTAGGTACCGGTCGCTTCGTCAAATTCGAAGGCGCCGTATTCCTTGAAGAAGTTAAAACGGATCATGTTGGCCTTGCCGTGCGCGCTGGATGCACCAAAACGAACCGAGCGGAAGATGCCCGCCATGAAGGTGACGTAATAATCCTTCAGGTCTCCTTCCACTTCTCCTTTTGCGTGTAGTTGTTTGATCATGTACAGACCAAGAATGTCGGCCTTACCTTCTTCCAGTGCGGAAGCATGCTCCTTCAATGCCTGGCGAACGGTTGTGTTCTCGTCCTTTACCAGGTTTTTGATGCCCAAGCCGTGCGCTACTTCATGGAACATCGTATTGCTGAAAAAGGCATCGAAAGTCACATGCTTGCGCTGATCTTCAGCGATCAACACATCGTTGATGGGGAGCATAATTTTGTCGAACTTGGCCCGCATAGCGTTTTTCAACTGCAAACGACGAGAGCCTTTGGCTTTCTGCACCTCTTCATCATTCGGCAGGTTGATGGCGATGGTTTTACTACCGGCATTACAATCTCCTGCGTAGTAAACCACGTCATAGGCGTTCAGATCAGAATCTGTACCCGGATTTTCAGCCTTGTACTCGTCCGGAACGGGTAGGCCTCGCTGCAATTCAGGAAGGAAATCGGCGTACTTGGCCAGACGTTCACTCCACGCCATATCTTTGATCAAAACGTAAGCTTCGTGAGCGGCTTTGTAGCCGTAGAGCTGGTCTTCATAGGTTTCGATCGGGCCGATCACTACGTCCAGCGGATTGTCTTTCATGTCCATCCAGGCCATGTCGCTAGGCTGATACTCGTCGGTGAGCAGGGCCTCCGAGCGGAGTTCCAGGTATTTTTTTAGTCCTGGTTCATCCGCTAGCTCAGCCGCTTGCTTCAAAAGACCAGAAGCTTTTTTGACCTGCTCTGGGAACATTTCCCGGTAAGGAATGGCTTTTAGATTACCGTTGTCATCACGGCGAATGAAGGTGTATAGGCTCTCCTTTCCTTCTAAATTGGCTGCCTCAAACTCTTCCTTCGTCATATCTTTTGGATAAAAATTAGCTCCAGCCGGTTTGGCGCCGACACCTTCTACAAAAGGCGCATTGTCTTCCAGGCGATCCCAGGGGCCGTAGTTGATGTTGAAGTGTTTTTTGATACGCTCATCCGTCACGTCGGCCAGGAATTCCTCTTTTTCTCCATAAGCCTCATACCAAAATAGCTCATCCATGATCTTAGAAGCTTCGATCAGGATGGGGATCATTTGTTTGTAGTTATCGGATAATTGATCTACATCAGCCGTTAGGCGGAAAGAAGTGTATTTATCCGGATTGGGGTCGATAACTTCTACTGCCTCGGCTGTATCCGTCGTGTCGGCCGCTTCTTCCGGAGCATTGACATTTGAAGTACAGCTAACAAGTAAGGCTGTCAGCAAAAAGAATAGCAATGATTTAAGTTTCATATTTTGAATTGGTTTGTTGATTTATAAATTGGGTTCCGGGGTTCCGGGGTTCCGGGTAAAGTTATTGGTTTAAACTTTGAAATACCTCTTTTACCATTGAGGGATCAATAGATTTTCTTTTAAGTGATTCATTCAAAGGACTGTCGTCCATTTCAAGCATTGAATTTACGAATTCAAATGGATTGGTGGATTCATCTTCTAAACGAATTTTCCACTCCCCTTCTTGTTTGAGTAATAGACCTGTGTAGGAAATTGTTCTTGGAGCGGGATCCGTTGATCTTTTCCATTTAAAGGAGCCTGCTACCACTACCGTATTCGGGCCAAGCACCTCATAAGACAGATCTTGCCAGGAGAATTCCTCCGGGCCAATCCAATCGTTGAGGTAATTTTGTTGTAAGGCCTCAAAGTCCCAGTAAATTTTACTTCCGTTACCGAGCCGGTACATACCCCTGGGGTCAAGTCTGTTTACAATTGCTTCCCGATCGTGATTCAAAAGGTCTTCTGCATAAGCTCGCATGAATTGCTCCACTTCTTTTTGTGTGTCTACCGGCATAAATGTTTTTTCGGGGGATGAGTTGCAGGAAAAAAGAATAAAGAATACAAAAAATAATAAATGCTTCATCATAAACAGCTTTCAGGAGTTTTAATTAAAAAACTGGAGTGCAGCAAAATTATGGAGCATTTTGTATTTATTTGATGATAAAAGTCTGTAAAATTTCCTGTACCCTACTTTTTTGACACAGACTTTAACTGGCATTCACGCTTGGTTCCGCTCGTGGCCCGTACGGGCCCTACGCACAATACCGCCAGTTTCCTAACTGGCGAATACAACGTACGTAACAAGAACCATAGATATTTGGGGGTACTCCAAAAAATTAATAACTGATGTTACGCACTTTTGAAAAAATATATAATGTGCCGCTGCTCTGCAGCTTTATTGGACGCCCATTTTTCAGCCTACGGTTCGCACCGTAGGCTGTGAGCTTTCGCCGCCCTGCGGCTAATAGGATAGCATCGGAAAGCCGCAGGGCGGCGAAAGCTCACAAAGGGGTTGTGTAAAAAGTCCTTCGGCCTTTTTCCCTAGCCCCACCAACTTCACCTGTGTCAATGAAACACTACCCTATTTTAATATATTTTATAAAGTATTGTGAAGAAATTTTTAACTGAGTAAAATATTATTTCACTATTACCCTATCATTCTACCTGCTACTATCTACCTTCCCCGCCCACTGAAGCTTTAGCAAAGGTGGGCCCACAAATTAAAAATCTGTAAAAATGGAAATCACCGAAGTGTTTTATCCAGAGCAGCGCTCCGATTGGCGGGAATGGCTGGAGGAATATCATCAAACAAAACCTGAAGTCTGGCTTCAGATGTATCGAAAGGATACCGGAAAACCTTCTCTCCCCTATAGCGATCTTGTAGAGGAGTGTCTTTGCTTTGGCTGGATTGATGGCGTGGTCAAAAAACACGATGTTGGAGGACGGGTGCAAAGGATCACTCCTCGTAGGAAAAAAACGTTTTTATCAGAATTGAACCGCCAGCGCGTCTGGAAATTACAGCGCCTGGGCTTGATGACGCCAGCCGGCATCGCACCTATCGAGGATCAGATCGGCTCACCGGATGAGCCCTGGGAATTGCCGGCTTGGATTGCGGAGGCCTTGCAGGAAGAGGAGGAAGTCTGGGAGAATTTTCAGCAGTTTCCTTTTTTATATAAACGCCTAAAAGCCGGATGGATTAACGAGGCGGCTCCCTCCCGGGTGGAAGAGCGACAAAAGAGATTGAATTACCTGATCAAAATGACGAAGCAGGCCAAGATGTATGGGACGATCCCCATTCAGCAGTGAAGATAATACATTGAATATGACTCCTTTTCTATGTAATTTTGGAAAAAAGAAATGGATCTATGATCACAAGCATCGAAAAACTGGATTTGAGTAAAAAATATACCTATGCCGATTATCTCACCTGGCAATTGGATGAGATGGTCGAACTCATTAGGGGCAAAGTTTTTAAAAGGTCTCCTGCGCCGAGCAGGCTTCATCAACGTATATCAAGTAATCTTTTAAAAACCCTGTTTGCAAAAATGGGAGAAAATCCTTGTCAAATCTTTCATGCTCCGTTTGATGTTAGACTTAACAAGCTTGAATCTGAACATACAGATACAGTAGTTCAACCAGATATTTGTATAGTGTGTGATCTTTCAAAATTAGACGACAAAGGCTGCAATGGCGCCCCAGACTGGATCATCGAAATTATTTCTAAAAGCACCGCCCAGAAAGATCTGAAAGATAAATTTGAATTGTATCAAAGCGCCGGCGTTCGGGAATACTGGATCGTACAACCTGTGGAAGGTATTGTCCTGCCTTACTTTTTGAAAAAAGGAGCGTACGAACTCCCCCGCCCCAATCCCTTTGTTCATGGAGAAAAAGTACCGGTGCATATCTTCGAAGATCTGGAAGTAGACCTTAGTGAGGTATTTCGGGAATAATGGACCTTGGAGGATAGCAAGTTTCTTAATTCAGGCCGGCCATTTTTTTCAGCAGTATGCCTTTCACCAAGGTTCTTCTGGATTCCATTGATTCCACCACTTCACCTAAATCCTGCTCCCAATGTAGTTGCTCCCAATCCTGATCCAGGTCCATGAATTTTTGTTCCAGGCTGTTGAAATAATCGATCGTCATGCCGTTAAAACCGACTTCTTCGCCCCAGGGAAATTGCAGAGACAGCATCAACCAGCCTTCTCTTTTGCCGTTTTGAACCACAATACTAAACCACGGTTTAAAAAATTTCAACTCCATCTCAAAGTAATCATTGTTTTCTCCTGGAGCTGTTTTCATAAAATTCAGCGCCGCAAATTTAGCGGTCTCTTCTCTGCCATTTTCTACCCCTCCTTCAAAGCGATAGACTTCTGATCGGAGTACGGATCGAAGTACAGAGGTTTTGGCGTACAATTCTCGTTCTTCCCGAGACCAGTCCAGGCTGTTAAAAATCCGGGCATAGTCGGGCGCTTCTTCCAGGCTTTTCCAATTCGGGAATTCCTTAATGATCATGAAGTTATAGCCGCTCTCCATTCCTTTGGGGCTCATCACCTGCCAGAGAGACCAGTCGAGTATCTTTCCTTCTTCTTTCAATTGGGTGTGAATTTTAGTCCAGACTTGCGTTTCGCATCTCAGGAATTCGTCCAATTGACCGGGAGTGGATTGGATGTAGGTCATTTCGTAGATGGGGCGAATTCCCCGCCCTTGAGAAAGCAATGCGATAGGTAAAAGCGTAAGAAAAAATAAAAAAATAGTGGTTCTCATAGCAAAACTTGCCTTAGTTTAGGAGATAGATGCTTAACAATATTGAATATAAAAATAATGCAAGTAAAAATCTAAAATAATTGGGGAAGTTAGCGATGGGAGTGTTGATCAAGAAATTTGGCTGGAAGGGTGATTATCTGGGGCTGTGTAAAAAGTCCTTCCGTACGGACCGTATGGCCGCTCCTTTTCCCCTACCAATAATATTCTTTTAGGAGGGTGTCACAACCCCTGTCCGCTTAGTGGTGCCAGCGTCCCCAGTGTCAAAAAAAATCATCTCATCTTCGCCATAAAATCTTTCACCATGCCTTCCTTAATCAAAGGCGTAGCGCCCCGATGCGTCGCCACCATCGCCCCAGTAGCTCCACCAAAAGCCAGGCAATCAGCCGGCGATTCGCTTTGCAGATAACGGCTTAAAAATCCAGCCAGAAAGGAATCCCCACTACCGATGGTATCTTCTACTTCGACGGGGAAGCCGGATTGTTGATGCAGGCCTTGGGCATCCATAAAAACAGCTCCCTCGGCTCCTTTGGTTAGAATAATGCCGCTTAATTTAAACTGCTTACAAACAAAGGATAACTGGTCAGCTTCAGAGCCAGATTGACCATACCAGCCGGCAACGATCTCTAGTTCTTCATCGTTTACTTTGACAATATCGGCCTGATGGAGTAATTCCTCCAGTAAATTTTGTTGATAAAAAGGCGGGCGAAGATTGATGTCGAATACTTTAAACGGCGCTTTTTTGACTAATTTAAGCAAGGTATCTCTTGACGTTTTATTGCGTGCGGCCAGACTGCCGAAAACCAGCATGTCAGATTTTTCCACCTTTTGCAAAGTGCCCTTCGTTAACTCAATATAATCCCAGGCCACATTTTCCACAATTTCGTATTCCGGGAAGCCACCTTCATGCATAGTTACCTGCACCGTTCCGGTAGGATGATCCGGATCGTGCTGTACTAATTCGGTTGATAAGCCCTTGTCTTTGAGAAAATTTAGCAGTTCTCTTCCGAGTCCGTCTTCACCTACCCTACTTATCATGTGACTTTTCAGACCAAAATTATTCAAATGATAGGCCACATTCATAGGCGCCCCGCCGGCTACTTTACCGGACGGCAGCAGATCCCACAATACTTCTCCAAAGCAAACAACAGTTTTTTCAGACATAAATCATCATTTGGAATAAGGTAACAGCCTCTGGCTGTTACCTTATTCTTACTATTTTTTTAAAAGCTTTTTCTGCATATCCTCCAATGACACCCCTTTCGTCTCAGGCATGATCGTCAGCACAAATATCAGTTGTATGACCATCATGATACAGAAGAAGGCGAATACCGGGCCACCTCCAAAGGTGTTGGCGAAATATGGGAAAATATTAGAAATAACCGCTGCTAATATCCAGTGGGTAAAACTTCCCAGTGATTGTCCGTTCGCACGTACCTCGTTAGGGAAAATTTCTGAGATAAATACCCAAATCACCGCACCTTGTCCGATGGCATGAGAAGCGATGAAAACAAATAACAGAATCAACACGGTATATCCTTCGAAATCCTCCACAAAGAATGCCCTCGACACCAGGGACAAGGAAATAATATACCCAATACAGCCGATGAGCAGCAAGGTTTTCCTTCCCAACCGATCGATCAGGGCCAGCCCCAGCATGGTGAAAATCAGATTAATGACCCCTATACCAAAGGAAGAAAGTAAGGCGGAGCTCGATTCCATGCCCGTCATTTCAAAGATCCGGGGTGCATAATAGATAATGGCATTAATACCCGATACCTGATTGAAAAAAGCCACCAAAAAGGCCAGTAAGATCGGGAAGCCATATTTTTTGGAAAAAAAGCGAACCTTCGTCTGGGTTTTGCCTTGTTGAGTAGCTGCTTTTATGTTCGTGACGGCCTGACGGATCTCTTCGGCCGTCAAACCGATCTTTTCTAAAACAGTAGACGCTTCCGCCTCATTGTTCTCATGTACGATCAACCAACGAGGGCTTCTCGGTACCCGGGTAACCATTATGGCAAAAATCAAAGCCGGGATGGCTTCTACACCCAGCATCCACCGCCAGTCGTTCGGCCCGGTTCCGTCGATAAAATAATTAGACAAATAGGCAATGACGATCCCCAACACAATATTGAATTGAAACAGGGCCACCAACTTCCCTCTTGATTTGGCAGGAGAGATCTCTGATATATACATCGGTGCGGCCACAGAAGAAGCGCCTACACCGAGTCCTCCCAAGAAGCGAAAAAACATAAAGGAGTATACATCCGGAGCCATTGCGGAACCAAGGGCTGAGATTAGATAAAAGATCCCAATCCAAAACAAAGTTCGTTTTCGGCCCCACCTGTCAGCAGGAATGCCTCCTAATAAAGCACCGATAACCGTTCCGTAAAGCGCCAGGGCAATAGCGGTACCATGCATGGCGTCGCTTAAGCCCCAAATCCGTTGAATATCTCTTTCTGCACCTGATATTACAGCTGTGTCAAAACCAAAAAGAAAACCGCCAAGTGCTACGGTAATCGACCAGAATAAAATTCTGTTGAAGTTAGTTGTTTGATTTTCCATGTTGGCAAATATATCAATTTGCCAAATAGATATAGCTTAAAAAAATCCCAATCTTCTTTAAAAAAGTTGCATTTGATTTAGCGGATAAAGATTTAATTGAGAAATAAGGGCGCTGCGGCGCCCTTATTTCTCAATTAAATCTTTATCCTTTGGTGAGCTTTGTCATATCCTTTTTCCAAAAAATTTTCGAAATTCTAATTGGAGAAGTACATCCATTTTTTTCTCACCAAAACCACCAGCCATGAAAAAGCTAAGCATATATGTTTGGATGGCTATGTTGGTAGGTCTAGCCATGTTTTTCGGAGGTTGTGAAGGCCATACTTATATCAAACCCAAAACAGAAGAATTGAACATTTCCGACGCACAGCTCATCGAATTCATCGAGGAGGCCATAGATGCCTCGGCTATGGGACTGAAGTATGACATCCACGAAGCAGCCGCACTGGCTGTCAAGTATCTCGGCAATGTTCCTATGGCCGAATCTTGCGGCACACCAACTGATTCCATTGTTCCTTACACCTACCCAGATGCAAATCCTTTGATGGGATACGAAGGGCAGTGTAGCTGGACGGTGTACTGCGATGCCCTTTCCGTACCTCAATCGATCGATTTTGACAACCACATGATGTGCGACTACAAATCAACAGGTATTCCAAGACTGAGCAGCACTACCGGTCTGGGCGACTGGAATATCGCCCGGACTTCCAGCCCGGCTGATTATCTGCTTACCGGCGATTACCTCCGCGATGGATACTACAAATTGGGGGCTGAATGGGATAATTCCTATTATTACAAAATCACTTTCGATGCCGGTACCTTAGAGGTAGACGGTCCTTCAATGAGCGTGAAGGATGGAGTCCTTCCTTTTGAAGGGTACGTTAAAGATGTCACGATTACCGGATTAGGTGCGACCAAGGAGTTCAGCGGAAATGTAACATTTTTGGAGGAGGGGAAAGTGATGGTAGAGATGGAGGGGAAGGAGTATGTATTTTGATGCGTTTTTTGTCTGGATCGCGGATGGTGGCGGATTGGACAGATTCCACTGAAGGATTTTGCCTGAAGGGCAAAATCTTTTCCGTGACATCCGCTGAATCCACGAAAATCAGCAATCCAGACAACTTACCATCTCTCAATTTTCTGTAATTCCATCGTATAATCAGCTTGCAAATCCTCATGAAGCTTGGGGATTTTTTTCTGGATCATCAGAAGCTGACGGGCATACAGGTTAGTCAGGACACGACTGCGGCTGATGGAAGGCTTCATGTTTTTTAATTTGTAACAAAAGTAGAGCAGTAATTCGACCTCTGTTTCTTTATTTAGGGAATAACGGATATACCTTTTTAACTGACGCTGGATCTTGCGAACACTTTTTTTGATGAAATAAAAACTCTTGGTATTAATCTGCTCAAACTGCTGGTCTACTTCATGTTTGATCGTACGGATATAGCCCTCCTCATCTTGTGCCTCGAAGAGTAAATAGGTTAATAGTTCCTTATTTTCCTTTTTGAACTTAGCCAGTCGCAGGCAAAGCTGGACGAGCTCTTCCGGGGAGCGAGATTGAAGTTCTTGTTTAATAAGGCGAACATTAGCAGGCTTCATGGTCACAACTGGTTTAATTAACTTATGGAGGCCCGGTCAGGCCTCCGTAAGTTAATTAAAAAACTATAACCTCTTCGCTCTCGGTTCCAGATCAGTCAATTCCGCAATCTTGATCGGCTCGCCTGATTCGATGCTTTTCCGGGCGGCCACCCCGATCAGAACAGACATGACCCCGTCGCGACTGCCGGCAGCACGGCCGTATGGATCGGACATATTGGGATCTTTGAAGATCTTTTCGTGCAGGCGCTTATCTCCCCCGCCGTGGCCGGAACGCTCCATCTCTACATTGATGGTTTCAAAATCATTCCACAGTTTATGTACGACAATGGGCTCCAGATCGGTAGACTCTCTACCTGTTTGAGCCATTTCTTTGGCATGCAGTTCGGCCTGATCGACATTCATGGCCTTTTGATATGGAATATCCAGCCAGGCTTCAATTCGCCCTTCTGTGCCGTTAAAAGCCACGCGCCAGCCCTCCAACGGAGAATAAGTGGTGAGCGAATAATTCAGGATGACGTTGTTCTTGTATTTAATCTGTGCCGACATTTTATCATAAATATTCACTTCCGGCCGGAACAGACAGGCATCCCGAATATATCCATCGTGCTCTTCATTTTTTACATACAGATCCATCAGGCGCTTATCCTTGGTAATATCCCAGTAAAAGTCGCATTCCGATTGGTGCGAACAAGTCCGGCATTTATCCCCTCTGAATGGCCCATTCGAGCCGTAATGCTCCAGATCTCCGTAGGCAAAAACCTCCTGCGGGTCGGAATTGATCCACCAGTTGAGCAGATCAAAGTGGTGAGTAGCCTTGTGCACCCAGAGCGTACCGCCCTCGTGCCGCAGGCCATGCCAGCGCCGGAAATAGGAAGCCCCGTGATAGGTATTCAGGTACCAGTGGAAATCAACAGAGGTCAATTTGCCGATCGTATTTTTTGCCAATAATTCCTTGATCTTAGTATTGTAAGGGCTCCAGCGATAATTAAAACCAACGATTATTTTTTTACCCGACCGACGCTCCGCATCCAGGATCTGCTGGCACCTGTCTTCATCAATAGTCAAGGGTTTTTCGGTTAAAATATCAACTCCCATATCCAGTCCTTTGACTATGAACTCATGGTGAGTGGAATCTTTCGTAGTGACCAGGATTAGTTCCGGCTTGGCCGTTTTGATCATCTGTTCATAATCTGTGAAGGTGGGGCAATTCACCCCCATGTATTGCTTCGCATATTCCAAACGTCCGGGATTATGATCAAAAAGACCGACAAAAGTGAGGATATCCGAATACTGCTCCACGAGTCTTTTTCCCCAGAAACTCGTTCCGCGAATCCCTGTACCGGCCAGGGCGACTTTTAGTTTATTAGCGCTTGAAAAACTAAAGCTGCTGAGCGGCACAAAAGAGGCAGCCGCTAACAGGCTGACCGAATGCAAGAATTGACGACGGGAGGTATCCATTTTGATGTTTTTTGGTTTAAACAATCGATTGTTTAAATATAGGGAAAATATGGATACTTGGTCGTCGAATGGGTTTTAAAACTTCCTAACCTTAAAAATATTGGCTCCCTTATACGTCGCTTCCATTTTCACAAACTGTCTGTCTTTCTTCGTATACCAAAAACGAGTGGGCTGCATCCCGCCGTAATCCATAAACAATACCCAGCAAGGGACCGCTCCTTTACCTGAGATATCCAGCTTTTCCAATTTCTCAACCTTGATCACATAAAAAGCCGGCTGGCTCTTTGAACCGGCATGAAAGAAAGGTAGCAGGAAGGTTTTATTTTCTTCGAAAGGCAGAATGGAAAAGGTCTCCAGGTCGATTTCAAAATTAAAAACCGGGAATGGAAGCTCCAACTGGTAATCTGCGGCCAGATTGTTCGCAGCCGTATCCAGTCCGACGATCTGCTGATCCGAAAACCGATAGGCTTCCTTTCCCTGCTCCCTGTTGCGGATCTGAATGATTGGGCGTAGAGTCTTGGGCTCCACCAGGGCATAGAAGTTGCCGTTAAAATTGGGGCTCGACCAGGTATGGCGGATGGCGATGTATTTCCGACCATCGATCTTTTCTTTTGTGGTCGTGGACCTCATGAGCACAGATAGCGATTTCTGCCCTTCCCGTTCAGAGTATACTTCATATTCGTAGCTTTGATAGTTCAGCTTGTCAAAATCTTTAAAAAGGGTTCCTACATGCAGGGTATCTGCCTGCTGCGCGATTAGAAATTGTGTTGTAAATAACAGTACGGTGGTGAATATTCTCATGGATGAAAAATTTTGTTTTGTTTTCATACAAGTATCCTATTCAAATCTCAGAGAGGGAAATATTTTTTACCCTTCAGCCGAATCGGCAGACAGATTCGAGGCTTGGGGCGACGGATGCATCGGTGGGGTAAAATACCCGATCGATGGATAAAAAAAGCGCATCGGTATATTTGAAGCCTGGGAATGGCCCGAATACCTGATTTTTCCATTAAGTTGCTTCATATAATGAGGTCTTTTTTTTCAACATACCGCTTATTGATCCTACACCTTAGCTTCTGGCTGGTGTTCATTTCCTACCGGCTGTTTGACTACACCCGTTATTTATCCATGGATATGGCCCTGGTGTACTTTGGCGTTCCGACGCTGTTGAACATACTGATCAGCTATCTGCATTACTTTTTTCTGTTGCCCATTTTATTTGAAAAAAAACAATGGGTAAAATATAGCCTGCTTTTAATTATTACTCTGACCCTTTTTCTGTTTCTCCGTTTTTGGGCAGATGAATATTTCCTGCTCCCCATCACCCCCGACCCAAGCTATTACGAAACCGTTCACCTGGCACGCGTGATAAGTGTATTATGGGGCTTCGTGTCCTTCATTGTTTTTACCGTTATGATCAAACTAGCGGTCAACTGGTTCGATCTGGAAAACAGACGCAAGCAACTGGAGAACGAAAAGCTCCATGCTGAGCTGAATTACCTCAAATCCCAGATCAATCCGCATTTTTTATTCAATACCCTGCACAACCTGAACTACCTCGCGCTCAACAAAGATGATAGCACCAGCAGTGTTATCATAAGGCTGTCCAATATCATGCGCTATATGATCTATGATGCCAATGAAGAAACCGTTAGCATCGAGCAAGAGGTACAGTATATGAAGGATTACATCGAACTGGAACGCATACGCCTCAATCAGCCTTTCGAGCTGAACATGAATATTTCGGATGATTGTAAACCATTGAAAATTGCCCCGCTTTTACTGTTCACCTGCCTCGAAAATGCTTTCAAGCACGGTGTGAGCGACCGGCAGTCCGGCTGCTGGATCTCAGTAGAACTCTGGCGAGAAGGGTCAAAATTGCATTATCGGGTGCGTAATTCAAAGGTCGTCCAGCCTCGCTCCAGCCAGGCTTCCGGCTTCGGATTGGATAATTTAAAAAAGCGGCTGGCCCTGCATTACCCGAACAAGCATGAGGTGGAGGTAAAAGAGTCAGAGGAAGAGTTTGAAATACATTTAATTATCAATGCGAAATAAGGCTTTATGATTCATTGCATCATCATCGACGACGAGCCCTTTGCCAGAAAACTCCTGGCAGATTATATAAAAAAAGTACCCTTCTTAAGCCTGAAGGGCGACTATTCCAGTGCCCTGGATGCCTTAACAGCTATGGATTCAGAGGAAGTCGATCTTCTTTTTCTCGACATTCAAATGCCGGATCTCAGCGGCATCGAGTTTTTGAAAGTATTAAGAAATCGGCCTTATGTTATTTTCACCACTGCACACAAGGAATTTGCCTTAGAAGGCTTTGAACTGGATGCCGTGGATTATTTGCTCAAGCCCTTTGACTTCAGTCGATTTTTGAAATCGGTAGAAAAGGTGCGCAGTCTGACAGAGCCGGCCCCTCTCCCACCTTCAGAAAGCAAAGCTTATATTTTTTTGAAAGAAAGCCATCAGCACGTCAAAGTAGAATTAGAGCAGATTTGTTATATCAAAGGCCTGAAGGATTATCTGCGCATTGTTACGAATGAGCAGCAGCATATTGTATTGCAAACGATGAAAGCGCTTCAGGAAAAGCTTCCTACCCCACCCTTTATCCGCATCCATAACTCCTACATCATCAACCTCGATCAAGTCGAGGCGGTGCTCAGCAATCAGGTTAGGATACGAGGCGAACTGATCCCGATCGGGCCGACGTATAGGAGGTATTTTTTGGAGGTCTTGGGGAAGTTGGGTTTATGATCTATTTCATCATAAAAAAACCACCTTCCCCAAATCAACAACAAAATAGTTCACTTATTGGCCAAAAAAGGCTAAGGATTCCTCCTGCCGAATCCTGAAATTTGTATGGCAATGTCTATTGAAAACTTCAACTAAAAATACAATATGAAAAAGAGTGCCATACCCGATCCCTTTGAACAAACTCGCCTGGAAAAAGGAGTAGGTGAAATGAATGAACAAAATGATCCCATCGTGATGGTACTGCGTCATAAGGACGTACGCAGATGTGCTCACAAGTGGCAGACCTTCCAGTCGGGCGCCCAGCCGGGCCGGATCGTAATCCCTTCAGAAGTGGCCATTCGGGATACGCGCCAGATCCCGTTTGAATTAGACCCTCCTCAACATGGCGCTTACCGCACACTGGTGGAGGCCTGGTTCAAACGACCGCTCCAGGAAGCATATCAAGCCCAGCTAAGCCAGCAAATAAATGCTATTGTGGACGAAGCGCTCAGCAGAGATCAAGTCGAAGTAGTGAGCGAGTTTTCCCTTCCGCTTCAATCCCGGGCGCTGACTTTGTTATTAAATATTCCGTATTCCGAAGCAGCAACCTGGATCTCCTGGGGAACGCATGTTTTCCGTAGCGAAGACGACCCCCTGGATAAATCAAAGGCCAATATCCTGTATGACTACATCGACCGGCAGATCGACCAGGCCATCAAAAACCCCGGCGAAGACCTGTATTCCGTTTTGCTGAATTCCGAAATAGAAGGGCATAAGCTGAATCGCGAGGAAGTTAAAGGCGTCATGATCCTCACCTTCGCCGGTGGTCGTGATACGGTCATTAACGCGGTCACGAACTCCATCGCTTACTTTGCCGACCATCCGGAATCACTCGAACTTATCAGGAAGCAACCGGATATTACCGGCAAAGCCGTAGAAGAATTGATCCGCTACTTCGCTCCTCTCACCCATATGGGGCGGGTGGCCACCCAGGACACCCAGGTGTGTGAACATGCCGTAAAAGCGGATTCCCGGATTTCATTGTGCTGGGCCTCTGCCAACCGAGATGCTTCTGTATTCGAAAATCCTAATGAAGTTATACTTGACCGGAAAATCAATCCTCATGTCAGTTTTGGATTTAGTCATCATAACTGTCTGGGGGCCACGCATGCCCGTCAGATCCTGAAAACACTCTTGCAGGTACTAGCCCAAAAAGTGCAGTCCATTGACCTACTGGCTACTGAAGATAATATCGAAGAATGGGGTAATTTCAAGCGCAAAGTAGGCTATCATCAAATCAACGTTCATTTTAACGCAAAATAAACCAGGCACCAAAATGGCAAAAATAACCTTTATCACCAGCGATCACGAAACCATTACCGTAGAAGGCACCTCCGGCTCTGTCATGCAGCTGGCCGTAAAAAATAACATCCAAGGCATCGACGGAGATTGCGGCGGCGTTTGCTCCTGTGCCACCTGCCACGTACATGTCCCCACAGAGTTTCAGGACAAAACCGGCAAGGCCTCCGAAATCGAAAAGGACATGCTCGAGTTTGAAGACAATGCCAATGAAAGTAGTCGACTGTCCTGCCAACTCGACATCAGTGAAGCCCTCGACGGAATTGTTCTGCACATAGCGAATTAGGGAAGGAGGAAAAAAATTAAACTCATGTCTAATCAACCGACCTGCGTCATCATCGGAGCCAGCCATGCGGGAGTCAACTGCGCCTTTGCCCTGCGCAGAGAAGGCTGGGAAGGAGCTATTCACCTCTACGATTCAGATCCTATGCTCCCCTACCATCGCCCTCCCCTGTCGAAAGGCTATTTGAGTGGTGCGGAGAAAATCGAGGATAACGTCCTTAAATCTGCAGATAGCTACCGGGAAGAAAACATCCACCTTCACCTGGGCCTAAAGGTGACGAACATTCATCCAACCGATAAACACATTAGCCTTCAGGATGGCAGCACACAAGCATACGACCATCTGGTGCTGGCCACCGGAGCCCGGCCGCTCATCCCTCCGATCCGGGGATTAGAAAGTGCTCAGAACATTTTTTCCATGCGTACTGCCCAGGATGCAACTGATATTCGAGAGGCTTTCCAGGCCAGCCAAAACAAACGGATAGCCGTCATTGGAGGTGGTTATATCGGACTGGAAACGGCTGCTTCGCTGAAAAAATTAGGCGCTGAGGCGATCATCCTCGAACGAGAGAACCGAATTCTTTCGAGAGTTACTTCGCCCGAAATGTCTCAGTTTTTTCACCAGCTTCATACGGAAAAGGGCGTGCAGGTATGGACCCAAAAAAATGTGGTCTCTGTTGAGTCAAACAATCAGCTTAATATCATTCATTGTGAGGACGGCACCCGCTATGAAGCAGATATGATCGTACTCGGCGTAGGGATCCGGGTGAACACGCAATTGGCTGAAACAGCTGGTTTGGACATTCACAACGGCATCCGGGTTGATGCCAGCACTCGCACCAGCGATGAAAGCATTTATGCCATTGGAGATTGCACCTATCATCATAACCCTCATTACGATTGTTTCATCCGACTGGAATCCGTCCAAAATGCGGTCGATCAGGCCAAGATAGCGGCGGCGGCCATTTGCGGGAAAGAGCCGGTTTATAACAGCATCCCCTGGTTCTGGTCGGATCAATACGATGTCAAACTTCAGATGGTGGGGCTGTCGAATGGATACGATGAAGTGGTGGTCAGAAAAGAAGCCGGTGACGGTCATCGCTTTTCAGTTTGGTATTTCAAAGGTGATACGCTCCTGGCAGTCGATGCGGTGAACAACGCCAAAGCCTATGTACTGGGCACGAAGTTCATCAAAGGAGGGACGAGAGTAGATAAAAAACAATTGGCCGATCCCACAGTCGATTTTAAACCGGCTGCTTTGATCCTCCATTAGGTCTGTTTATGAGAGCGGCTGTCGCTTTCTTATAAAGCTTACCTTTTCCTAGCCGGCTGAATATTTTTTTCGGTATTTAGAAGGCGACATTCCCTTAAACTTATTGAACTGTTTGTGAAAAAACGTAAGAGATTCGTAGCCACAGTTAAAGCCAATATTAGATACCGGCCAATCGGTGTCAATAAGCATTCGACTGGCCATATTAATTCGGTATTCGTTCAAAAAGGTAAAAAAGGGACGGCCCATCATTTTACTGAAAAAACGGGAAAAAGATTGTTCGGACATATTCACCAGGACGGCCAATTCTCTGAGATATATTTTCCGGTGGTATTGCCCCTCCACAAAGTCGTGAATCTGGGCTATCCGACTGCTGTACTCGACCGGCAGGTCATCAATAAAATCGTTTTCCGACAGGGTTTCAAAAGAGCAGCTTGACAACTGAACCAGTACAGACAGCAACTGAACGTACTGTACATAACCTTCCAGTGCAGGCAATTGCCGGATTAAGGGAATCAGCATTTTCACTTCTTCCCTGGAAAACAGGATACCTTTTGAGGAGACTTTCAACATCCGGAACATGGACCTCAACTCAGGCACCTCCGCAAATATCCCTTTATTCCACTGAATGACTGTAGACCTGGATGGCTCCTCCTGCAGGGTGTCATTTTTCCAACAGTGAGGCAGGTTGGATCTGAGCAGCACTAGCTCTCCAGCCTCATACGGCCCCACATAATCGCCAATAAACTTGGTTCCTCTGCTTTCTTCAATGTAGGTCAATTCATGCTGCGGGTGGAAATGCCAGGGAGCGTCAAAATTGGCTGCCTCGAAGTGAAAAGCAAAGATCGATTCTGTTTCCTTCAATCGGATGTGTTCTAATACAGGCTTCACAAGTAACTTATTTTGTCAAAAAAATGCCGTATTTCTCCCATTAATGACAAAATAAATAACTTTTCTAACAAAATAGGTAAAAAGCGTTCTACCAAAAAAAGAGATATTTGTATTAAAACCAAACGTTACATGTCCATACTATCAAAAAGCGCTATTGCAAAGGGAGACGGCAGTTTCGTCATCGATACCGTCCAGGTTTCCGAACCTCAGGAAGAGGAGGTATTAGTAAAAATGAAAGCAGCAGGACTGTGTCATACCGACTATGACTCCCTATCCTGGGGTAAGCCTATCGTGATGGGGCATGAAGGGGCTGGAGTAGTCGTTAGCACTGGAAAGAACATTAGGGAATTTCAGGAAGGTGATCAGGTCATTCTCAACTGGGCTACGCCCTGTATGGAATGCTTCCAGTGTCAGGAAGGTAATCAGCATATTTGTGAAAGGAATTCACCTGTATCTGCCGGTGAAAACGGTCCCACTCCCGGCCATGCCCATCTGGAAGGGACGCGCTGGAATGGTCGTCCGATCGAGCGCTCTTTTAACCTGGGAACCTTGAGTGAATATGTTTTGGTAAAAAAAGCTGCATTGGTGAAGATATCGGAAGAAGACCTGAATTTTTCTGCTGCCAGTATTATTAGTTGTGGCGTAATGACCGGTTTTGGATCAGTGGTCAATGCAGCTAAGGTCTCGTCAGGTAGCTCGGTTGTGGTCCTGGGTTGTGGCGGTGTAGGCCTGAATGTGATCCAGGGAGCCAGGATATCCGGCGCAGCGAAGATCATTGCCGTAGATATCAATCCGGAAAAACTCCAGCTGGCCCTCCAGTTCGGCGCTACTGAAACCGTACTGGCCAGTCAATCCGATACCGGCCTGATACAGGCATCTGAACTAGTCAAACAAAAATGTGGTGGCCGAGGCGCTGATTACGCCTTCGAATGTACCGCCATTCCGGCACTGGGTGCCGCTCCTTTAGCGATGATCCGGAATGCAGGTACGGCCGTGCAAGTCAGCGGCATAGAAGAAGACATCACCATCGATATGCGCTTATTCGAGTGGGATAAATTATACATTAATCCATTGTATGGAAAATGCCGGCCACAAATAGATTTCCCCAAACTCATGGCCCTTTACAAAAAAGGAGACTTACTGCTCGATGAAATGATCACCCGCGAATATCCCTTGAACGACTTGCAAAAGGGCTTTGACGATATGCTTCAGGGGAAAAACGCTAAAGGAGTGGTGGTTTTTTGAAGGGCGAAGGGTTGAAGGACGAGGGTTGAAGGGCGAGGGGTTGAAGGATTTTTTTAAGAGCCACAAATGGATTACATCTTCAGAATGTCTGGTCATCATACTTTAGTCTGATGCCTGAACTATAAACTATGAACCATTAACCACCAAGCATGACCACATTCAGAACCATAGAATTATCAGATAAATCATTCGAAAAAGACGGCCTCCGTTTTTTAACCGTCAAAACGCCCAATCTAAAGGGCCGTGGCGACATCTGCTTGTTTGTCCCGGAAATAGAAAAAAGGGTAAAAAATCTGCCCATTTACATCCTCTTGCACGGCGTTTACGGCAGCGCCTGGGTTTGGGCGTGGAAAGGAGGCGCTCACACCACTGCGGCGAAATTAATGCGAGAGGGAGTCATAAAGCCAGCCATTATTGCTATGCCCTCTGATGGCTTGTGGGGAGACGGATCTGCCTATTTCGGCCATCACGAAAAGAACTTTGACCAGTGGATCGTGTCGGATGTACCCCGGGCCATTATTGAACACATCCCTCAAGCCGGCCCAGAATCTCCTTTGTGTATCGGAGGTTTATCCATGGGGGGCTATGGAGCGCTGATGCTCGGAGCGAGATTTCCAGACCGGTTCAAGGCCATATCCGGGCATAGCTCCATCACTCAATTAGATCAGATGCCTATGTTTGTAGAAGAGCCGCTGCATGCATATGAACCATATTGTGAGTGGCCGAATGTTGTGGACATCATGAAACAAAACCAGGATCGACTGCCGGCCCTGCGCTTTGACTGCGGCACGAGTGATGAACTGATCGAATCCAATCGCTTACTACATCGCCAATTAAGTGAGTTTAACATTGCCCACAACTATGAAGAGTTCGAGGGTGGCCATGAGTGGGCATACTGGCAGAAACATGTGGAGGAAACCTTTAAGTTTTTTAATGAATAGAGAAGGACTTTTTATAGCGGCTCGATTTGAAGTGGGGATAGGCGTAAGGTTTGATTGGAAGAAGTTTTTACATAACCCCAGCTTTCATCTATTTTCATTATTTTTCGTTTACTTATTTTTATTTCCCAACTACTTTCTTTTATTTTAGGACTCGCCAGAACCAGTCCTAAATATGATACGTAACATACTTATATTTGCAGCCGTTTTACTAGTATCTTCCACTTCCACGGCACAAGTATCCATAGAAAAAATGTGGGTCGACAATCGGGTCAATCCGATGGGGATAACACAAGAACAACCAAAGTTCAGCTGGTCATTATCCTCCGATCAAAGAAACAGCTTTCAAAGCGCCTATGAAATACAAGTAGCCGGCAGCCCTAAGCAGTTTAATCGGTCCGCACTGTGGCAGAGTGGCAGAATAAACTCAGATCAATCCCTCCACATTTCTTATGGAGGTCAGCCCCTCAAGTCGGGGGTAAAATACTACTGGCGAGTGCGGGTATGGGGGCAGGAAAACAAAGCTTCGGAATGGAGCGCTCCTGCCTTTTGGCAGATGGGACTGATCCAGCCGGAGAAAGAATTTCAGGCCAAATGGATCATCCCGGGCTTTGAGGAAGACACCGACACACGCCCCTCTCCTATTTTCAGGAAAGAATTTGAGCTATCTGGTAAAAAAGTGACACAGGCAACCGCCTATATCACGGCACATGGTATTTATGAAGCTCATTTGAACGGGAACCGCATCGGCGATGCCTATCTGACGCCCGGATGGACCAGCTACAATAAGCGACTTCAATACCAGACTTATGACATCACGGAGCTACTGAACAAGGAGAAAAACGCCTTGTCTGTGAGCCTCGGTAGCGGATGGTATCGCGGATATTTGGCCTGGCGGGATGCCAAAAATCATTATGGGGAAGACATTGCGCTGCTGCTTCAGGTAGACATCACCTTTTCCGATGGTTCCACCCAAAGCATTCAAACCGATAAAAGCTGGAAAACGGGGCTTGGCCCTGTCATCTTCTCCGAAATTTATGATGGAGAAACCTATGATTCCAGAAAAGAGCAAGCTTTTTCCCAAACTGGTTTTAACGATAAAAACTGGCCAAACGCCAAGGAAGCTGATTTCTCAAAAAGTGTAGTGGTGACGACCATCAATGAGCCCATCCGGCGGCAGGAAGTCTTCCGGGCAAAAAGCATTTTCACGACCCCAAAAGGCGAGCTCATTGCAGACTTTGGTCAGAACCTGGTCGGTTTTGTGCAACTGAAAGCCTCCGGTAGCGCCGGCACTAAAATTGAGATATATCATGCAGAGGTACTCGATAAAAACGGCAACTTTTACATCGATAACCTGAGAGAGGCCAAACAAAAAACCACCTATATTTTAAATGGTCAAGGAAAACAAACACTGGAGCCACATTTCACCTTTCAGGGCTTCCGGTATGCCAAGGTGGTCGGCTATCCCGGAACGCTAAAAGCAGAAGATATTCAAGCCGTGGTCCTACATTCCGATGTGGAGCAGAGCGGTCATTTCTCCACCTCTGACGCCTTACTCAATCAGCTACAACACAACATTCAATGGAGCCAAAAAGGCAACTTTTTAGATGTACCCACGGATTGCCCTCAACGCGATGAACGCATGGGCTGGACCGGGGATGCTCAGGCTTTTTTCAGAACGGCTGCCTTTAATAGTAATGTCAACAACTTTTTTGTCAAATGGCTGAAAGACCTGGCAGCGGATCAGTACGAAAACGGCTCCGTACCTTTTGTTATTCCCAATATTCTGGATTACGACAATGGAAGTATCCTCAGGGATAATTCTGCCGGTAGTGCAGGCTGGGCAGATGCCGCGACCATCATTCCTTGGGAGCGTTACCTGATCTATGGGGATGAAGATATCCTGCGGGAGCAATATCCCAGCATGAAAGCTTGGGTCGAGTACATGTATGATCAAAGCGAAAACTACGTGTGGAATACAGGTTTTCATTTTGGAGACTGGCTTTTCTATTCTCCGGATGATGATCGTATGGGAAAAGCGGCCGTGACCGATAAATACTACATCACACAATGCTTCTTCGCCTATTCTACTCAGCTTTTAATTGAAGCAGCCAAAGTACTTGGATATGAGCAGGATGTACAGTTATACAACGAGCGACTGGTAAAAATTAAGGATGCCTTCTTAAACGAGTATGTCTCCCCCGCAGGTCGCATCGGGCCCAATACCCAAACGGCTTATGTGTTAGCCCTGCAGTTTAATCTACTCCCCGAGCATTTGAGGCAGCAGGCGGCAGACCGCTTAGTTAAAAATGTGATCGATTACGAGTATCACCTCAGCACCGGTTTTTTGGGCACCCCTTATTTGTGCCATGTCTTAAGCCGCTATGGGCATGACAGCATCGCATTCAAGCTATTAAACCAAACAACTTTTCCCTCCTGGCTGTACCCGGTTACCATGGGAGCAACGACCATTTGGGAGCGCTGGGACGGCATCAAACCCGACAGCAGCTTCCAGACTCCGGCCATGAATTCCTTCAACCACTACGCATATGGGGCTATCGGCGACTGGATGTATCGCAATATTGCCGGAATTAATCTGGTCAAACCTGCTTACAAAGAGTTTTATATCAAACCCAAAACGGAGGGCTTGTCCTATGCAGAGGGCACCCTGAACACCTATTATGGGCTGATTAAATCTTCCTGGAAAAAAGAAAATGGCCAATTTAAACTGGAGGTAAGGATTCCAGTCAATACTACCGCTATCGTATTCCTGCCGGCCCGATCCTCAGATGATATATTCGAAGGGGAGGAAAAACTTGACGCGGTTAAGGGAATAAAGCTGGTTAATACCGAAAATGGACATGTGCAATTACAGTTGGGCTCTGGTGAATACCAATTTTTGGTAAGAGAATAGCTTTTTACATCAAATCTTTTAATAAAAAATAATGGGATCTATATCAATCCACGCAAACGCTTTTTTTCTAATATTTAAAAAAGCCCCCTGGACATAAGGAAAAACTGCGGATGATCATGACAGAGAAGCCGAATTAATATTTTTTTATCATGAATAAAACCACTCTAAAGCTATCCATTATAGCAATCGTATTGATGTCATGGGGAGATGTTCTGGGGCAGTTGCCTGAGCGAACGTCAGAAAATGTAGACAAGTACAAAAAAATATGCCGGCAGCACATTTATAAAGAAATGAAGGGCATGTACCGGGAAGGAGGTCAAGCCTTAAAATACCCATTTTTGGCACCGGGCAGCAGCCAATATCTGGATATGTTGTGGGACTGGGACTCCTGGCTGAGCAATGTGGCGCTGCGGCAAATATTATTGGAGAATGGAGAAGAAGCGGACCGTCAGGAAGCCCTGAAATATGAGCAGGGATGCATTCTGAATGCCCTCAGCTACGGCGGGATGGACGGGTGGATACCAATCTGGATCGAAAGAGATGCGCCCAGCAGGCCGGAGATGTTGAGTAAGATCAACCCCTGGAAAACGAACATGCACAAACCGACCATTGCCCAGCACGCCGCCTTTATCGTAAGGAACATGGACGGGGATGCAGAATGGTTGCGAGACGACTTCTACACCCTGCAAGCCTTTATCAGCAAATACCTCAATTTTCACCGCCATCCCACCACCGGTTTGATGTACTGGGAAGATGATCATGCGATCGGGGTCGACAATGACCCCAGCACTTTTTACCGACCTAACGGCAGCTCGGGCTCAATTTTCCTCAACGCCCTGATGTACAAAGAACTGCTCGCAATGAGCTACCTGGCTCAACAACTCAAACTGGAGGGCATCGCTCAGCAATACCGCGAATATGCAGCAGATCTGTTATCAGATATTCGCGAACACTGCTGGGACCCGCGAGACGGGTTTTATTACAGCGTGGACCTCAATCTAAGGCCTGTTGAAAAGCCGGACATTAAATCCCTGCAGCCCGGTGCGCTTTACTTTCACGTCGGTCAGCCGCGCACTTACGACTGTCTGATCCAGCGATTCAGCGTTTGGAGTGGATTTCTGGCCATGTGGGCCGGGATTGCCACCCCTGAGCAGGCAGAGCAGATGGTGGCCCGGCATTACAGAGATACCACTTCTTTCAACGCAGCCGCCGGTATACGAACCCTATCACCGCTTGAAAAAATGTATGACCTCCGGGCCAGCGGTAACCCCTCCTCCTGGCAAGGGCCGGTCTGGATCAACGCCAATTATTTGGTTTTCAGAGGACTGCTGAACTACGGTTATGAAAAAGAAGCCCGGGAATTAGCCGAAAAAACGGTCTTGCTGCTCGGAAGAGATTTTGAGCGATTCGGGGCTTTGCACGAGTATTATTTGCCCGACAATGGCGAGCCGGTTTTAAACAAAGGTTTCCAAAACTGGAACTTTCTCGTTTTGAACATGGCGGCCTGGTTGGATGGGAAAACGATGATTACGGAGTTTTAAGCGACTATTTGATGGTATTGAATGTGGATTCCCTCACATTCAATACCAGCTCACGAGGCGGAGGCCGTGCCTGCTTTGACCGACGAACTGCCATGTGCGAGCGGTTCGAAATGCATGTTACCCATTTAAAGGCCAAGGGTCCCAGCCATAATCCCCACGAGCATGTTGAAACAGAAATCATCCTGGTTCTAACAGGAGAAACAGAAATGACCATTACTGGGAAGGATTATGAAGCTTCGGCCGGCGATTTTTATTTTATGGGTTCTCACTTAATGCACGGAGTCCGCAATGCCACCGACCGGCCCTGCTCCTATTTCGCTTTTAAATGGAATTAATACCGCGCCGCGTCCTTAAGGTAAACTTAGGTTGGGCAATTAGCTCCTTTAAAAGGTCGCTTCAGGGGTGCGGATGTAGTAGAACAAGATAGCAAAGGCCACTACTATGTCAGCTTGTAAAGCTTAAAAAGCATTTTCTTGCCCTTTCACAAAATTAACCACCGTCATACATACACATTTGACATCCAGCAAGAAACTCCAGTTTTCAATATACCAAATGTCGTGGCGTACTCTGGACCTCATTCGATCCACGGTAATGGTAGGGCCACGGTACCCCTTGATCTGCGCCCAGCCGGTAATGCCGGGTTTGACACTGTGGCGGACCATAAAGTCACTGATAAGTTGGGAGTATTCATCGGTATGGCTGAGCATATGCGGCCGCGGGCCGACTACAGACATATGCCCCAGCAGGACATTGATAAACTGAGGAAATTCATCAATATTATTTTTTCTGATGAAAGCGCCTACCCTGGTCACACGAGGATCGGTTTTAGAAGCCTGTACGTCGTCACATTCGCTATTGACTTTCATGCTCCGAAACTTAATACACGGGAAAGTACTGTTGAAGAGGCCTGTACGTTGCTGGATAAAAAAAACAGGGCCTCTGGATTCCAATTTAATGAGTATGCCTAAAAGGGGCACCATCCATGACAGAACAAAGACAATTACTAACAGAGAAAAAACGATGTCGAAGGTTCTTTTTAATACCCTGTTATGGAAATACCCCATTTTCTCCGGCTTCCAGCCCAAAAAAGGAGGATCAGGAGTGGCGATGAAGTTTTCGTGAAAAAATTCCTTTTTCGAAGGAACGGAGATTAAATCAATGCCTCTGGAAGTGCAAAACTTTTGGAGGTTCTGTTTTTCCTGATGATTCAATTTGCTGTTCACATATACGACTTTTTGGATGTCTCCGTTCAGTTCAAGAAAGCAAATAATATCTTTCTCCGTACCAAGGCTTAACACTTTTCGGATGGGAGCATTCCCGAACCGTCCTACGCAAACGGCCTTTCCCCGGTAAGCTCTTTGAAATAAGTTTTTAACGGATTCAACAATCCTACCATCTCCTCCGATGATGATATATCGTAATGGGTTAATTCTATTTTGGATAATAGAATACAGGTTCGTAACAACAGGATTTCTCTGGCTATTAGTGATCATTTCATTCAGATTATAATAATGTACAATCTTGAGAGTGTTCGGCTTTGGGAATAGAAAATTCAGATAAGATGAGGGGAAGTGACAAACAGCATTGGGATGGGTACTGCTTGTTAGGATCTTTCTTTTTTGCTCAAATAGACGGTGTCAAATTTATTCACCT
The DNA here is from genome assembly GCA_030430845.1 of Bacteroidia bacterium. Taxonomy (GTDB): domain Bacteria; phylum Bacteroidota; class Bacteroidia; order Chitinophagales; family Saprospiraceae; genus JANQPA01. The sequence continues at coordinate 25,571 of JAUIKE010000036.1, forward strand.
GTTTACCTTGCGAACTCGGTGTTTCAGTTGTCAGGTTCATAAATTCAATGAGTTGGAACAATTGCTGTTCAAAGGACCTTAGTACTCTTTGTTTATTAAAGAATTGTTCTGCATAAGATCTGGCATTGGCTTTGTAAACTTCTGTGTCGCAGTTTAAGCTTGCTAAAATGCCTTCTCTGAGAGATTCAGGATCATCGGGTTTGATGAGAATGCCAAGTTGGTATCGATGAACGATTTTGTACAGTTCGCTGCCCGGATCGGCGGTGATGAGTGCACAGCCGCCTGCCGCGAAAATAGTACTCAACTTAGAAGGCAAGCACAGGTCTGATGCAGCTTTCCGTTGAGGCACCAAATGCAAGTCCGCCATCGCCAGTAAGGCTCCAAGTTTATCATAAGCTTGTAAGGGAAAAAACCGAACATTGCGGACTTGGTGTTCTTCTACCAATTGTATCAATTTGCTTTTCACACCGCCTTCCCCTACAATTACAAAGTAGAGATTGTCTATTTCTTTTAAGTGACGAGCCACTTCAATGACCTTGTCCAGGCCTTGTTTTTCGCCTAAATTACCGGAATATAAGACAATGCGGTCGGAGGGCAGAAAGCCCAGTGTTTCCTTTAGCGATTCACTTTCAGGTAATGGCTGTATAAAATCGAGATCTACCCAATTGGGGAACAAGTAAATCTTTTTGTCCTGGATACCCTTAGCTTCAATTTTTTTCACCATGCCTTCACTGATCGTTGACACCAGGTCCGAGCTGTTCAATATCCATTTTTCCGTGCTCTTCATCGCAGCTAGTAAAGACTTGTTTTTTATCATTTCCAAATCGCCTGCAGCATCTACCTGCAGATCCTGAATGTGATAAACCATCGGAACGCCCTTCAGCCAGGAAAACAAACGGGCCGGCAGGCCGAGGTGAAAGGGCGTCACCACACAAACCACTACATCAACTTTCTGGAACAGGGAGGCCAGCAAAACCAGGCTGGAGGTCAGGAGAAACGAAAATTCATGCAGTATCCGTTTTAAGGCGCTGGGTTGTCGGGGAACATATAAAGGGCAGCGAATAAGCGTTTCTTGCTCGCTTCGTTGCTCTTTTTTCCACCATTTCCCATTGTAAGGGGATTGGACCTTCCAATTCGGGTAGTATGGGAAAGAAGTGATTACCTTCACTTCATGTCCTTCGTCTGTCAACCATTCGGTCAACTCACCATTGTATTTACCGATACCAGTAAGCTCGGGGGCGTGATTAATGCTGTAGAGTAAGACTTTCAATTTGTTCTGTTTTAATATGAAGGAATTAACGTTCTCTAAGTTGTTGGGCCGGTGTACCGACCGCGATGATCCCGGGGGCTAAATCGTGAAAAACAGAAGACCGTGCGCCGACTACGGTACCTCGCCTAATGGTGACATTAGGCGCGACATAAACATCTGTAGCCAGCCAGCATTCGTCTTCTATCGTTATTTTTTGTGCAAATATGGGGAAGCTTTCTGATTGATAATCGTGCGAACCTGTACAGAGGTAGGACCTTTGAGAAATCACTACGTTCGAGCCGATCTCGATTTCGCCGAGGCTGTATAGAACGACCTCATCTCCGATCCAGGAATAATCGCCGATTGTCACTTTCCAGGGGAACTGGGTGTGAACGCTGGGCCGGATGATGACTCCTTTCCCTATTTTCGCACCAAAAAGTTTTAACAGTCCCCTCCGCCAGGCATACATAAATTGAGGGGAGGTTTTAAACAACAAGCTCTGTACCAGCCACCACAACTGAACGTACCAGCCGGGGCGGCCCCGGAAGTCGGGCGGCAGCTTAAAGTGGGCTAGCTTTTGATAGGATCTGCTACTCATTTTCTGTGCTTTTCCCAATTACGGAAGACAGCTTTAAATCGTACTTTTTCTGTAGGATGGCTTCCAGGCTTTGCTCCCCTAATTCCTTTCGAATTTCGAATATGTAAGTATCGATCAAAAAGCGGAACCAGAAGCCTTGCAGCATATGAAAAACCAACCCCTCTTTACCATCCAGAAAGCCCAGCTTAATAAAGTAGCGATAGATAAAGTAGAAGAAGCTGCGCAAAAACAAGGGTGTTTTCTGGAAAACATTTTTCTTAAACCAACGCCTTCTCTCAATGGGGGTACCCCATAGTTTGGCCTGTAGTTCTCCGCTGTTCATTTCGGACGCTCTATAAATCGTTTCTGCAGCTTCATAGAGTGCCCAGCGAGCGTGTTTAATCGTGAAGTCTTTAATATCGCTCATGACACCATCTTCCAGGTCAGCGTTTTTAGGGGTGGGCTGTACCTGACCGGTGGAAATAAAGTGTTGGTCGTACGCCTTGTGTTCGCATCTGGCGGTGCCTTTTCGGGTGAGGCGCAGCTGGTAGATCGGATGATAGCTTCCATGCCGGATCCATCTGCCCATAAAAATGGCTCTTCTGGCAATCAGGTATCCATCCAGGCTGGGATCATTCGGGTCAAATTGCTCATTGAGCCATTGAACCAAGGCCGGCGTAGCACGTTCACCCGCATCCATATGCAAGATCCACTCGCTGTCATAGGGCTCGTTATCCTGCGACCAGTTTCTCTGTGCCGAATAGTTTTCGAACGGGTGCTGCACGTATGGCACTCCATACTCCTCCAGAATAGCCAGTGTATCATCTGTTGAATAAGAATCTACCACAAAGCGATTGGCCCGCACCTCCCTGATGGAATCCAGGCAGTCCCGAATGTTGTCCTCTTCGTTAAAAGTCAGAATAATAATAGTCAGCAGATGTTTTGACATGGTTACCTTAAATACTCTTTAATAAATGCTCGAATAATACTTTTTTTTATTTGCCAAGTGCGGTAGACTTTATCAGCGCTTACTTTATGGTACTTTCTCGACCAAAAATCCGGATTGTAAGAAGCCCATAAGCGATGACCTTTGTGGGTTTCTTTTCCAAGCAGGTCCCAGGGTTTGGGAGAACCTACAAAATGCCAGATTGCGTTTGAAGGGTCCTCTACCTCCTTGTCCATAACGGTCCAGCGGCGATTGTATCGCTTAGGAAAAGCAGCGTAATTCCCCGCAAACACGGCATTTAGCAAAGTCTGGTCAGCGCTTAGTAAATGCTTAGGGTAGCACTTTGTTATATGTTCGCATTTTTGATCAATTTCCTGCTCTTTCCAGGCGCTTCGATTAAACTGCAAAACGCCGCTGTTAAATATGGTGAGCTCCGAAGAAAAACTCAGTGTACGAAGGTAAAATTCTTTATCCCTTGATAATTCCGCTGCGGTACCATATACGGCGCTTAAAGCGAAGTCGCCCGGGTCTAATTCGTCCAATTCCAGGATATCCAACAAAACGAGCAGGTCGGAGTCGAGGTACAGTACTTTTTCTTCTTTGATCAATTGCGGGATCAGGAGTACTCCGTAAGCCGTCCAGTCGCCATGTAGCGATTGTAAATGACCGAATTCTTTTTGAGCATGGAAGTCTATAAACTGGATCGTCCCCTCAAAGCGGAGTATCTCCAGAAGTTTTTCAATATCTTTTTTTTCCTCAGCGGGAAGCTCAGAACACAAAAAATAGAGATCCAGGCATGCACTATTTCTGCAATGTTTTATCAAAGAGGAAAGAGTGGCGCCAAGCCCTTCCATTCCCAGGCGATTTATACAAAATGCGATGTTCATACCTTATCTGGTAAGGAGGTTTTCAAACGAGTATACGCTTCCAGCCATTTGCCAATATTTGCATGAACATCCAATGTTTCGACTGCCAGTGGCCGGGTATTTTGCCGGATGGATTCATATTCCTCGGCGCTCAATTGCAGGATATGATCCAGGCTTGCTGCGAGAGGCTCGACCTGGTTGTCCACCCAAAAGCCCGCTCGTTTTGTTTCCAGGATCTGCCAGGGCGTGTGAATAGACGCTATGGCAGGCGTACCTTGTGCCAGGGCTTCCGCCACTACTATCCCAAAATTTTCTGTATGAGAGGGCATAACCAGGAAGTAGGCCTCCGCCAGCAATTTTTGTTTGTGGGTTCCGGAAGCATGCCCTACAAATTCCACCTGATCGTTCAGCTGCAATTGATCCGTCAAATCTGCCAATTGCCTCCCATAAGGGCTTCCATAATCGCCGGCGATCTTCAAACCAAATCCGGATTTTCTGAAATACTTTGACCGATCCAGAGCCGAGATGAGGTTTTCAATGGCCTTTTTCGAGTCTATCCTTCCCAGGTAGAGTAAGTACGGTGCTTTTTTCCCTTCTATTGGGTCAGGTATCTCCATGTAATTGGTAAGTTGCAGCACTTTGATATCATTACCCAGGGTATTCTTGGCATATTGGGTTTCGGCATCACAAGTAGCATGGAAAGCCACCTTTTTTTTTAACCATCGCCGGATCAATAAAACGATGAGGCGTTTTTTCCAGGAACTGCGCTGCATCATGTGCGGATCAAAATCTCCTCGAATAGACCAAACCACCGGTTTTTTATAAAATAATTGGTTTAATATCGCCATCAGAAAAGAGGCCGGGTAAAATATCATGGTCAGATGCAGGATATCTGCGTTTCTGAGCTTTCGCAGGGCGCAGCCTATAAGCTTCAGGGGCAGGTAATGAATCCTGTTTTTGGTGTAGATGATCCGGGCAAAATCTTGGTCCAGCCATTTATCCCTGGGGATGGCCGGTGACAAACCTCTATCGGTAGAGACTACGCTAACCTGCACGCCTTGCTGCATTAATGCTTTAGTGATCCAATAAACGCTGTTATCGGGGCCTCCGGTTTGTGCAGGATAGAAGCTGCCTGTTGGAAAAAGGATGTTTAGCTTAGAAGGCCTGTCCATGGATCTTCACTTTTACGGCTGATTGCACTCTTTGCATCGCAAAGCCGGGATCTTTCAGATAAATAGTATTCTTTTCCGCCCCGTAGGAATCACGCAGCTGAAGTTTTCGGTCAAAGGGAAAATAGTGGTAAGGCTTAAAACCAGCGTCCAGTAACTGCCGGTGGATGGCGGCATCCTCATAACCATATCGCTTACCCGAGCCGTTCAATTCTATGATAATGCCCTGCAGATTAGCATGGTTCAAGGAAGTCGACATACCCTTTAAGACTTCCGTTTCAAATCCCTCCACATCGATTTTCACCAGGCTTGGCCGGGTCATGTCAACCGTTTCGTCAAAGGTCCGAACTTCCACCTCAATGGTATGATCCGACCGGCTTTGTACTACATGATTCGTGGTATCGAGGTTGTTGGTAAAATGCAATACTTCCCTTTTAGCACCCAAGCCGATATTTAAAGTCTGGACCTTTTCTGAGGCTTCATTCAGCGCTACGGTCTGACATAACTGTTGAAAAGTATCGGGAATAGGTTCTATAGCAATGGTTTGGGCCCCCACTTCACTAGCCGCTAAGATGGTATAGCCCCCTACATTGGCCCCCACATCCACAAACTGATCGCCGGCTCTGAGAAAATGCAGGAGGAAGGCCATATCTTCAAAATCATGCAAGCCGCAATACAGGTTTTGCGTAACCCCCGTAAGCCCTCTGTACATCAGCAATTTGCTTCGCTGCGCAAAAGGAACCACCACTGCATAAGGTAATAATCTCGTACCAATCTGCCATCTAAAAAACCTGCCGATGGCCGCCAGCGGACGCTTACGATTCAAAGGATGCGAATAAATGAAATGCAGTGTTTTAAAAAGTTGGTTTAATTGCATATTGTTGTGACTCCCTAGGCAAGTTTTTGGTACAATTTAAAATACTCCATAGCAATGAGTCTGGACTGAAACCGAAGCTTATTTTTTTGCCCGGCTTCAATGAGCCGTTGCCTCAGGGGAGCATCTTGAATCAAGCTAAGCACCCCCTTTCTGATCGATTGCACATCAAAGGGATCCACCAGCAAAGCTGCATGGCCGGCTGTTTCGGGCATGGCCGACACCTGACTCGTTAGGACAACCCTTTCCACGCTGTTCGCTTCTATGATCGGCATTCCAAAACCTTCAAAAGTGGATACAAAAGCAACAATATCGCAAGCTTTGTACTGAGCCAGCATCTCCGCCTGAGAAAGCTTATACGCATTGCTGTAGTCAATGTTGTGCTGTTCAAGGGCTATTTTTTGCCGGTCAGACAATTTCCCGATGATCGAAAGACGGCATGGAATACCTGCGATCGCCTCTATCAACCGGGGCAGGTTTTTGTTTTCTCCGGTCCCTACTTGCAGTATGAGCGGTTTCTCTGTATTAAAAGGTTTAGGTGAAGGTTGGTACATCGCATCCACGGCAACCGGGATGACTTTTATCTTTCCCGCCTCGCAGCGGGTATATTTCAGGATATCCTGCTTCGTGTTTTCGGATACGGTGGTAATGTAGCGGGCTTTTTTGACCGGCATATCCAGATACAGCCACTTTACGAATGTTTTTTGCCACCCCTTTTTCCTTTCCATGAAACGGCAATCGTGTATCGTCAGTAAAACACTTTTTTTACGCATGAGGAGATTGAGAAAGTGCACCTCTCCTGTAATATGGTTCACGCTTCTGGATTGCCGAAAAGTAGCCTCCAGGATGTTTAAAATTTTGGTCCACAGCCCATCATTGTAATAGCTACAGATCATAATTTCAGGGGTTATTTCATCCTTCAACTGGGCTCTTACCTCCTCGAATATGGCTTCAAAACTGAAGTTAAAGCCGGGCCTCGGCCGACGCTGGAAGAAAGTCACCTTAAGCATGCTCATAACTAAAGGTATTCACGATTGAGTGCACACAAGATTCCAGAGAATAATTTTCCAGCATGGGGCGAGCCCAGTCAAAAGTGCGGGGGTATCGAGACAGCTCAAGGATTTGCTCGGCGAGGTCTTTCACATTATTATCTTCAAATATCCTAAAGCGCTCCAGAGACTTAAAATCTTCGCCGCAGCCCACATAATTACTTACAGCGACGCTGCAACCTGCCTGCAGGGCTTCATTGACCACCAGGCCCCAGGTTTCACCCATTTGCCGCGAAGGTAGGATGAGCGTATCCATGGCCAGATAATGCCGGGCGATCTTTGATTGATTCACAAAGCCGGTAAAAACAGTTTTCACTCCATACCGTTCGGAATACTGACGGGCGTATTGTTTCAGCTTTGATTGCAGCTTTCCGCTTCCCATAAAATAAAGCACGGCTTTTGATCGCAGTCTGTCAGGAAGGTGGTCTAAAAGTTTAAAAAGGATCACTGGATTTTTCTTGGGAATTAATTTTCCTGCAAAGCCTATAACATAGTCGTTTTCCTGGATGCCGGCCTTTGATCTGGCAAGCATTCTCCACTCAGTTTTTTCCGATTCAGATAGTTCCGCCACCCGATCTACGGTAAAATGATGGGCTGCTAATAATTGTTTTTCCTGAACTCCATGGCGAAGGTAGTGCTGCTTGTTCAACTGACCGATATAATAAAACTGATCGATCGAACGGTAAAAATGTCGGTAATAAATGGATCGAAAGTAATCCTTCCACAAAGGTCGGGCAAAAGCTTTGTCCTGGTTTTCACATCTCAACTTAACGGGAATTCCGGCTTTTCGAGCTTCCTTTAGGGCCGTTTGATCAAAGTGATAATTCAAGCCGGTTAGCAAAATGGCCTTCGGCTGGAATCCTTGAATGGCGACCCTCACCCCTCTGCCTGTCAGGGAACGATAGCCTGAGAAAGGCGTTCCGTTCACAGATTCCAGGGAGGAGTACGCATAACCTTCCAAAAGAGGAATGTCCCAGGCTACTATTTCGTCGAATCCCCTATCATAATAGCCCTGCAAGGAAGAAATCGTTGCATAGACTACGTGGATAGAATTCGGCGATATTTTGTTTATGGCCTGCCAAATCTGCGCACGTCCCTGTACAGGATGAGAATCGAATACCAGTAATTCCAGTTTTGACATAAAGATCGTATTGCTTTTGATAGGAATACCGGGGATTATGCATGCTCCAAACTAAAGCTGCGGGCTATATGATCGGCGCAGGCTTCCAGGGAATAATCTTCCAGCGCCGGGCGTGCCCAATCAAAAGTTCGAGAGTAGTGAGCCAGGTCAACCACCTTTTTTGCGAGCTCCTCTGCATCATTATCCTCAAAAATGCGAAAGCGTTCCAAGGATTTGAAATCTTCTCCACAGCCGACAAAATTACTGACCACCACACTGCACCCGGCCTGAAGCGCTTCATTCACCACCAGGCCCCAGGTTTCGCCCATTTGCCGGGAGGGCAAAATAAACGTATCCATTGCGAGATAGTGGTCCGCAATCTTTGATTGATTCACAAAGCCTGTAAAGATACTTTTCACGCCGTATCGTTCAAAATATTGCGAGGCCTTTTGCCTCAGGCTAGCTTCCATTTCACCGCTTCCCATGAAGTAAAGCACTGTTTTTGCCCTTAAGCTGTCAGGTAAATGATCCAAAAGTCGATAGAGAATATCAGGGTTCTTCTTAGGAATTAATTTGCCGGCAAAGCCTATGACCAACTCCTGGTCGTTAATACCGGCCTCGGCCCTGGTGGTCGCTCTGGCAGCTATTTTTTCCTGTCCGGTCAATGCAGCTACCCGATCCACCGTAAAATAACGGGCCGGAAACAACTGCTCCGGCTGCACGCCATGTCGGAGGTAATGCTGTTTGTTCAACTGACCTATGTAATAAAAGCGATCAATAGACTTATACATATACCGGTAGTATATTGACCTCAGGTAGTCTTTCCACAAAGGCCGGGCAAAAGCTTTATCCTGATTGGTACAACGCAGGCTAACCGGGATGCCCGCTTTTCGGGCTTCTCTGAGGGCCGTTTGGTCAAACTGATAATTCAAGCCGGTCAACAGGATAGCCTTGGGCTGGAGCCGCTGAATAACCGCCTTCACACCTTTTCCTGTAAGGGAGCGATAGCCCGAGAAAGGAGTGCCGTTAACGGATTCCAGGGCTGTATACGCATAGCCTTCCAACAGAGGCATATCCCAGGCCACTATTTCTCCGAACCCCCTGTCGTAATAGCCTTTAACGGAGGAGATCGTTGCATAAATGACATGGATGGCATCCGGTGCTATGCCATTGATAGTCTGCCAAATCGGCACACGTGCCTGTACAGGGTGTGAATCAAAAATTAACAGTTCCGGTTTTGACATAAAATCAATGATTTTTTTGATTAAAACTTGCCCATACCAAGCCTCCCATTACGATAGAAAAACCAAGCTGATTCGGTTGCGACCAGTAAGCGACTGTTACCTGAAGAAATCCAAAGCTCATTAATATCCAGGGTAAAAAATGGCCTCTGGTGGCCACCAGCCAACTCCTGAAGAGCAAACTGAACCCAAGAGATATTCGTATTCCTACTGCCAGGAGCCCTAAGATAGGCCCCATCTCACTGGTCATCCGATTCCAATCTCCTTCAGAAGAGATGAAAGGAACGGTACGATTATTTCCCAAAAGTTTTCTTCCGGCATGAGTACCGGCCCCCAGGCCATATCCCCAAAGCGGCTTTTCGGTCGCATACACCAAACTCTGATAGTTTTCCCCCAGGAAACGGTCAACGATCACCCCTTGTAAGCCCCCTTCGGTCTTGTTGGCACCAGAAAAGCGCGCCAAAAAGATCGTCGTGCTGGTTTTAAAAAACGCGAATTGTTGTAAGCTCACAAAAGCAAGCAACATTAGTAAAACCGCAAGGGAAGCCCTGAGCATAGCCCTGGCACTGGTCAGGCTCACAAAAAGGCCAAATACAATGGTAATGATAAACTGAAAAAGATAAGCCCGGCTGACGGAAACCGGAATCGCTATAACCACAAAAACAGATGCCACAAGTAGTAACCGGCGGTCTATTTTATCCGTACTCAACCAAAAATAGACCACATAGGCAGCAGCCAGGCTAAAAAAGGTAGTTGTTCCGGAGGTAAAAGAAAAAACAGCGGAGGGACGGAAATAACCCAGTGCTCCGGAAAAGCCGGAGCCCGACTCATCGCCCCCTACCCCTCTGTTCACCCAGGCGGATTGCGGGCTGTACAACTGCCAGATGATCAACAAGGTCATCAAGGGGGTGATCCAAAGGATAAAGCGGCCAAATTTTTCGACATCGCTTTTATCGAAAACCGTGCCTATCAAGAAAAGAAACGGAAATTGAACCAGGAAGCACCGCGCCCCAAATAGGGCTACAAACAGGTTTCCATGTCCCAGGATCATAGTAAGCGGAAGGGCCGCCATACCTACCAGGACCATCAGGAAGAGATACCAGTTCCATTTCATCACTTTATGATACACAGCGAAGATCAGTAAGACGATGGCAATAGGATCTCTGATCACCAGCAGGGGATCGGAAAGGCCTGGCAGGACCCATTTCCGGAGGGCTCCTTCAAAGATGAGCAGAAGCAAGTAAAGCCAAATGCCTTTCTTGAGTATGGAAGATACGCTATATGTGGTATGGACGCTTAACACACCGTTGTAGTATTTGAACTCATCGCTTCTTTGATGGTTTGTGACAATTCACGGCCATAAACCTCCCAGGGTCTTTTTTGAGCCGTCCTGAGTGCTGCTTTGCCCATTCGTTCGATGCTTTCGGGCCGGCTTAATAAGCTTTCAATTTTCAGAATCAGATCCTCCGTTGATCCGGCCTTTACCAGAAGGCTGTCCGCTCCGTCGGTGATCAGATCCGGGGCAGCTGTTCTTTCGGTAGCTATGACGGGGGTACCTTGCGACATGGCCTCCGTTATCACCAGCCCGAATCCTTCGAATAAGGATGGGAAAACCAAGACATCGTTTTCATGCATTAATTCCAAAATCTTCGAATGTGGTAAGGAAGGGATCCATTGATGGCATTTTTTTAAAGCTTCATCCAAAACCCGGCAATTCTCCACCACTTTTTTCCCCACCACCGTTAACTGTACCTGGCTGCCAAAAGCAGCAGTGGCTTCGAATAAGTAAGACAAGCCTTTTCGCTGCGAAAGGCCGCCGATAAACAATAATTTGAGCGGGCGGTGGCTGCGATGAAAATCATACCTACGCTGTTCCATAGCTTGATCCACCTTAGGGAATCCATAATTGATAATATGAACGGGGGCTTTCAAAGGCCTGGGAAATAACTTTAAGGTATCGGCTGTAAACTGGCTGGCTACAAATATATGGTCGGCCATTTCCAATTCCATGTCTTTTTGTTTCAGTTTCTGCTCTGAATTTTTGAATCCTTTCAAAGTAGGCGCCCATAATGGCCACTTTTCCTGTTCGCTGCTTAATAATTCCTTATAGGCTTTCCAGTATCCGATCGGCAATTCATACAGGCAGTTTAGCTCTTTTTGCCTGGCCGCTTCAAAAGAGCGGATGGCCATATTCTCATAGGCGTAAACGGCCTTGATCTGATTGTGATGCAGCCCTTTAATTCTATTGGCTATTTTCCAATCCATGTACTGAGCCGTTTCATACATCGATAATTTGGCGCCCTCACGAGGTACCAGCCAGGATAATTTCAGGTGGTTGAGCAGTCTTTGCGTGAATTCGAAGTAGGGATATGTTTTGATCTGGTTTTTTAAGGCCGCATCAAATTGTCGTCTATTCAGGCTGGGAAAAAAATGTTTTTTCATCCAGGTATTTTCATAGGTAGCAAAGGACGTATGAAATTCAAACAGCAGTTCTTCCTGAGCCAGTGCACGAAGCACTGCCCTAGAATTCTGATTGCCGGTTGGATGGGACAGTAAGATCATAAGAATAATTTCTGATTCGAGCTACTTTGTGTCGTTGATGAAACAGGTACACTTTCTGCAGGCCTGGCCGTTTGTTCAGCAAACTGAGCGGCTATCTGGTCCGCATTTCTGTAATGGCCGGCCGTAGTACGACTGGTATCCAGAAATGCCTGTAAACAGCCTTCCTGGTAGCCCACTACCCCTTCCGGATTTTCCAGCAGTGGATTTCCCCTCATCCTCCAATCATCCGCCAGGGAAAGCACCGGCAGATCATGGGCCCAGTAGCAAGCTACCGTCCCGCTTTTTTCTGTTAACAGCAAAGGAGTAAAGGATAATGCTATGTCAGCTTTTGAAAGATGACGTGAAATAGCTTCGGCCTCTAAAGTACCTAAATCTTCATAAGTGATGGTTTGTTTTTCATTTATAGCCTGTTTCCATTGCTCTTTCAAAGCGCCGTTCCGCCCTAAAAAGAGAATACGGGAAGTATGCCCCTTTTCCAGGTTGTAAGTCTCTAACTCTTTAAGAAACGACTCCTGTGCGGAAGATTTTCTAATAGAAGCAAACAAGGCAAAAGTGAGCGCTCCTGAAGGCCGGTCATGCGGGCTATGGTCCGGAATCGGGTCAATGTTAGAGAACAGGGGTAACTGCTGTGACGTAATCCCATTTTTTAACAAAGCCGCCTGATAGACCCGTGAATGCGTATGAACGCAGGCGGGCTTCAACTTTTTCACCAAATTCAGAAGACACAGCCGCTGGGCTCTCCCCCACCAATATCTTTTCAGACTGGTCCCTTCACCTAAACCCAGCCACAGCTCATGAAACATGATATGCCAGTGCCGGCCTTTGCCAATTTCTTTAAAAAACGTGTTGCGAGCCCAGTGCAGTCCTTTACCCTGGATCGAATACGGCACATACTGCAAGCTCAGCCACTGAGTTCCCTGCCGGTCTAAAAAGGATTGAATTCGTTTTGCCTGAAGACTCCATTTGGTAACCATAGGAAAACGAAGTACCGGGATCTGAGCAGTCCGGTCCATTAGCAGTTCTTCGACTATATCCGTCACATAATTATCCCTAAGGGCGATGACACTGACGGGATGCCCCTGCCGGATCAGCGCAGCAGCTAATTTGCGAGTATAGTCGCCTACGCCGCATTGGCCGGCTTCCAAGGTTCTGCAAATGAAAGTGACGTTCATCTCGAATAAAAATTACTGATAAAGCTCGCCAGTTTGATCCAGAATTGCATGCGTTTTACTTTGGCTTTGCTGTACAGTGGAATGGGCTCCATTACATGCTGCCAGTATAGCTTTTGTGCAATCCCGGCTCTTCTGCCACTCAAAGCCCCTTTAATATAATTCATTTTCCAAGGTTTAAAGCCTCCTAAGGCATGCGACATGATCGTACCGAATCGGCCGAAGTCCATGGCATCCTGATTGGCGATGGAAAGCACCTCTTCGTGTAGCATAGCAGCACAGTTCAAGCCATCCTGATCGGTAGCGTAAAAAAGCGCCGTCGGGGGTCTTTTGGTTTGTGTTCCAACTGAGCTGGGCAGAGAGGAAATGGTTAAGGACTCCGTTTCAATCCCAATAATATCCATGATCTTTTTCCAACTTTCCAGGAAAGGCCTGTTAGCCCTTTTCAAGCCCACAAACCCGCCATTAACATATTGGTCAATATTTAAGGGCAGCTTTATTTGATGTTTTTTTAATACCTTTTGCCAGCTCAGTCGTTTTGGAGCGGAAGCATTCAAAGGCGAATTGATGTCCTCACATAAGGCCACGTGATTGTCCAGCCAGTTTTCAAAAAACGACCACTCGCATTTAACCACAATATCCGGATCAAAATAACAGAGCCCATCGATGCTGTCTCCGTAAGTATCCCATAAGTCCAGCATAAAAAGAGGCTTATAGTTGGTCAGGTGAAAGTCTGTATCCAAGGGTATGAAATGGATCCGGCACTGGGCTGCTACTTCATAAACCAGGTAATTCTCTTTTTTATTCAGGGGTTTGGCCCAAAACGGGAGGTCTCCCTTAAAGCCGGCCCAGATGGTTCCTCTGAACCCAAACCGGTAAAGGGAGTTCGTCAAGGCTCCCAGGCCGTAGTGGTAATTTCCCTCAAAAAGTGTACAAATAGCAGTAGGTATCTTCACGTTTTGATTCATTTATTTTTCATTGAGGGGTTCCCGGTCCTTTATTTTTCTGGCCGGTACACCTCCCCAGACTTCATAGGCGGGGATATCCCTGTTCACGACGGCGCCTGCTGCGACTATTGCCCCCTGATGGATGCTTACGCCGCTCAATACCGTGACGCCGGCCCCCAGCCACACATTATCTTCAATTCGGATGTTCTCATATCGGCATCCCTGCAATCTGATGGGCGTTTCTAGATCGTCATAGTTATGATTCGCATCCGAAAAAATGCAATTGGCAGCAATTAAGCAATCATTACCCAGCCTAAAATCCCCATTGATATTGATCTGGGTTCCGCTACCGATGAAATTGTTATCCCCAATATGGATGGTACTTCCGGAAAAAGGCTGATATAAATACAACCTTACCCGGTCTTCCATTAAGCAATTATGGCCGATTACGATGCCTTTCGGGAAAGGCATACTGATTTTCCCGAATTGATTATGACGACCAATATCGGCCCCTAACTGCCTGAACCAAAAAGGGCGCCATTTACTGCGCAGCACCCGCCAATGCACATACAGGCGGAATAAGATCCACTTGTGTAAAGGCTCCCGGGCTGTTTTACTGCTTTCCGGTTGTATCATCACATTTTTTTGTATACTATTTTCCACAGCCTTCGTTAAGCGACCTCTTGAGGTTCTTTTTGTGATATTTTCTTTAAAAAATAACCTGTTTGGTACAGCAAAGCCGCCACATTAATGCCAATGGAGTATAAGATCACCTGACTTACCACACTGAAATCAAATACAAACACCAGTCCGACCTGAACGCATACCATATACAAGATGACCCAGAAGGGCGACGGGACGATCCCGAGTGATGCGCTGATATTGTAGACCGTGCCCGCTTGCAAAGCAAGACAGGAGGCCAGCATCATCAGCAATAATTCCAGAGACAAACTGTCGTATTGTGGGCCGAGAATGCTTAATATGGCACTGGGAAACATCCAGACCAAGGCACATAAAACTGTCGTAAACATAAAAAACCCTAACTGCAGCAATAGGAACAATCGGAGCAGTTTTCTTTTTTGCTGCTGAATTTTTGCAAAATAGGGCACCACCAAAATACTCAAAACAGCCTGAATGACGGCCAACACAGCTGCCAACCTACCTAAGGCGCCAATTTGTGCAATGCTTTCCGTATCGCCAAAAATAGAAATCAACCAGATGGTTAGTTGCCCGGCCAGCGCATAATAAATAGCGCCCGGCATGGTTCGTTTTACCAGGTTCAGGATACGATCCTGGACTTCGCGGGATCGGACGGCCTGTGTTTGGATGAATTTTTTAGCTCGTTTTCTTAATTGCAGATTCGCCCAAATCTGAGCGATACTTGCTGCACAGATGGCTACGGAGGCAAAAGGAAAGACAAATATCGTCAGGCCCAATAAGCTCAAGCGCCCGGCATTGCTGAATAGTTGTATGCGTTGGAGCTTTCCGATATCCTGATGTAGTTTGGGTACAATTTCGAGTATTTTCCCTGAAAGGGCCGCAAAAAAAGCCGGGATCAGGGCCAGTAAGATGAGCAGTGCATTTAACCAGTCAGCGCCGTGGTGGAGAAGAAAAAACAGCAAGATCGGAATGGCCAGGATCAAACTGCCAATGGCAAAACGCTGTCGCAGGTAGAGGCCCGTATTGACCACTGCTCCGAGTTTTTTCCGGTCCGCCCATACTTTTCCTCCTTCGGCCATGACGCCCGATGAAATCCCCCCGTCTGACAATACCGTCATGGTCCCTAACATAGTATTTGACATAGTATACAAGGCATATTCTTCAGTGGACAGTAGGCGAATGACCAGAATGCCGCTTACAAAACCAATGGCCTGAATGGCAATTTGAGCCAAACCGGTCATAGTAGTAAGTTTTCCGATTTTCAGCCATTTGGCAAGCAAGTGATTTTTTAAAAACAATGATAACCTAATTTTTATAATACCCTTTCCTAATCGCTTTTTCGTAGGTCCGTCCTTTCCGGACCCCATTGAAAACTAAGGCAGGGTTGGTGATTTTCCCTTCCGTTTTTAATTGCCGAAGCATGTCCAGGTCCTCTCTTCTCGTAGTACCGGCTCTTATTACCAACAGGCTGGCATTCGCAAATCCGGACAACAGCAAAGCGTCACTTACCAAACCGACGGCCGGCGAATCCAAAATGATCCAGTCATACTGTTTTTTCAGCTCTTCCAACAAAATTGGAAGGCGGTCACTCATTAACAATTCCGAGGGATTGGCTACCTGGGCACCCCTGGTAATATAATGCAGGTGCGGATTGGGTTCATATTCCTGAATAACTTCTGTCAAAGAGGATGTTCCTGACAGGTATTCCGTCAGCCCCGCATTTGACGGACTGACACCAAGGTACAAGGGCACGGTGGGCTTACGCAGATCGCAATCTATCAGTAATGTATTTTTGCCCGACAGGGCGTAACTCATTCCCAGGTTAACACTCGTAAAACTTTTGCCTTCTTCGATAGAAGCGGAGGTCACTACAACAAGCCGATCAGAATGTTCTTTGAGGAAGATATCCAGATTGGTCCGCAAAGATCGAAAAGATTCGGCAGCAGCGGTATGGTCATCAGGCTGCATGACCAACTTATTATTTGTCTTGGCTTTATAAATGCTTCCCAGCAAAGGCAGCTCTTCTGTTCCAGACAAGTCCTCTTTGTACCTAATCCGGCTATCGATCAGCGAAAACAAGAAAAGCGCACTAAAAGGCAGCATAAACCCAGCCAGGGCCGCCCCTAAGAGAATGCTGTTTTGTTTGGGAGCTACCTGTCCTTTCATAAAAGGAGGGTCAATCATCCTGGCATTTTCACCCACAGCTGCGATAGAAACGGCCGCTTCTTCCCGTTTTTCTAATAAATATTTATACAAGTTTTCCTTAGTAATCTGCTGGCGTTGTTTATTCACCAGTTCTCTTTCTCTTCTAGGGGTAGCATTTAGCTCGGCTAAATAAGTTCTGTTCTTATTTCTCAGTTCATTTACCCTTGCTTCCTGTTCTTGCAGGCTTTTCGCCAATTCTTCCTGTATGCTGATCCTCAGGCTTTGGATCTTTTCATCAATTAGCTGTATGGAAGGATAATTCTCCGTGACGGTCTGCCGGAGTTTGCTTCTCTCCTGGATCAAATTGTTGTAAGCATGGATCAGTGACGACAGGCCCTGATGATCCATTCCAAAATCCACTAATGGGAAAAACTGGTAGTCCATACTATCCAAAGATTCAGCAATATATTCCATGATGTCCTGCTGAATTTCTGCGTCTACGATTTCCCTCTCAAAATATCCGATGCGATCCTGAATAAACGGCAGATCGGCTTTGTAATCGATCGTCAGGCTTTCATTCGTTTTATATCGCTCCAGGTCCAGTTCTACCTGATTGAGTTCTGTAACAAGCACATTGATCCTTTCTTCGATGAAATCAAGGGTGTTTTTCCTTTTCCTGCTTTTATCATCCAGCGCTAATCTATTGTAGGTCTGAACGGATTTATTCAAAATATCCATTCCCCTCTGCGGCACTTCATCCAGAATATGGAGATCCAGGATAGTGGGTTCGCTCGTGTTATAGTCAACCGAAAAAGCATTTAATAAAGATTTGGCGCTCCCTTCAATGGATTGAATTTCCAAAACATAATGGGCGGTTGTATCCAGGGTTCCGGAAGCCTCCTGCTTCAAATTGAGCACAAAGGTATCCCCATTGGTATTCAGTGGGACGCCAAAAACGCCTTCAACCCGATCTGACTCATTGAGCTGTATCCTGTAAATGGAAGGAGTAAGGATTTTCAAGCTATAAGTAGCCGGGCGGTCCGGTACGATGAGGGTGCTAAGGTCGATCGGGCCGGTCGCATACAGGTCTTTCTCGCCGAATGGTTCTTTTTCCAGCAGGCGATAACGAAGGTTCAGTGAATCAATGATCGCTTCCATACAGATACGCGACCGAATGATGCGTACATCTTCATAAATTTTCGGATTGGTTCCCATACCCAGTATCTCCTTCTGCAAAGCATCCTTCGTCAATCCGTCTTCCTCATTGTTGCGAACCAGGATCGTTGCCTGCATTTCATACAGAGGGGTCAGTCTTCTTACATAATACAGGGCTGCAAGGATACTCATGAGAACAAACAAGGCGATCAGGTACCAATATCGGATGATTGGTTTTAGCAGGCGGCTAAAATCAATGGTTTGTTGAAATGATGTAGTTTGCTCAGTCATAGTAAGTGAAAAAGGCAATAAAAAGAATTTGTTCTATTGATTCGCTATTACGATGAGGGTTCCTATCCCAACCAAAACCTGGGCACCGAGGGCAATGATGCTATAGACCTCCCTGCCGTCATCTCTAACGGCCCCGCGTTTGTCTTTTCTGGGCTCGATATAAATAACATCCCCTTGTTTTAAATAATAGTATTCGGAGCTAATAAAATTGGTTGATTGCAAATTCACCTCTCCGAAAGTACGATTCCCGTCTTGCTCTCTGATCACTAAAACATTCGTGGCATTGGCATAAGGGGTAAGATCCTGAGCTAAGGCTAAGGCTTCCAGTAAGGTAACTCTGTCTGAATTAATCGAAAAAGTACCGGGGTTTCTTACCTCCCCCAAAACGGATACTTTAAAGCTGACCAAACGCAAATTAATACTTGGTTCTTCCAGGTAATCTTGTAGTAATAAGTCGAGGGTATCTTTTGCTTCATTGATGGTTTTGCCCAGCAACGAGATTTCGCCTAAAACCGGAAAATCTATCGCCCCGTTTTCATCTACCTGGAAGGTGTTTAAAGGGGACGCCGTTTGTGTCATCCCTGCCTTGTCCAAAGCTATGTTAAACGGCAGGGCCAGATCCTGATCAAAGGATCTAACGGTAATGGATAAAACATCGTTTTTCTGGATCTTTAAGGGCGAATAATTCTGAACAGAAAGAGCCGTCGAATCTATTTGTCGCACCGCTTCATCCCTTCTGAAATAAAGAAGCTCCCGGTGAGGAACGCAGCTGCTGGCTGCATTAATTAAAAACAGCACAAAAAGGATATCTCGTAATTTAATCATGGAGTCTCTCGGTTTTTGCAGAATGTAGACAATAGTATAACTTTTGTATCGATTTCACAAAAGAGATGGGGATGTAAATACAAGCTGTACGATACTTCAAAAGGTATTGTACGGAAAAACTTTGATTTGGATACGGCTCCGCCGTCGAAAAGTCGCAGTCCTTTTCGAAAAAAAAATCCCAGATGCACGGTATAAATCAACAGATAATATTTGGGGCTGTCTCATAACTCCTTCCATACGGACCGCCGGGTCGTCGTTATTCGACGCCCCATAGAATTCTTTTAAGAGGTGCCCGTACGGGCACCTCTTAAAAGAATATAATTGGCTGGCGAAAAAGGCCGATAGGTCTTTTGAGACAGCCTTTGGATTTCCTAAGCCTTGGCTTAATCGATCACGAATAATCGTTTAGTTAGTAGCATACTTTCTTCAGAGAAAACCGACACCGTGTAAAGTCCCGCCGGGAAGATGCCTCTATCCAGATGAAACTGAATTTGAGCCTGTCCATCTTCGATGGCTCGCGACCACAGCATTCTGCCCAGGCCGTCGCGAATTTCAACTCGCCTTAGACGCTCGTCGTTTAATTGTATATTCACGACATCGGTGGCCGGATTAGGAAATATCAATATAGCAGTAGCCGGTGCTTTTACGGTGGCAGTAGGACGCTCCACAATCCCGCCAGTCGGACAGGCTTCGTTGAGGGCATCCCCGATAAATGTCCAGTTATTTGAAGTCATTAAAGCATCTCTGCCTGGCTGGCCGGCGCAAGAGTAGCTTAAGTTTAGGGCTCCTATTTCCAGGTCAGCAGGGAAACTTGCGGCCTGAGCCGCCCAGCCGTTGAGTGTCGCATCGTAGTTTTCGACACTCATACCACTAAGGGAAAGCATTTCCTTCGCAGAGTTGGCATTGCTTACCAGGCTCCCCAGGTCCCAGTTGCCGATGTCCTGGTTAAAGCTTGAAGCCAGGAAAAATATATTTTCCATGGTCGTAACATTCCCGACCTCCCAACTGCCGATAGCTCCGTTGAAACTGCTGCTCACCAAAAACACGCCATTCATATCCATCACATTTGCAACGTTCCAAGCACCGATATTTTGATTGAAATTTCCGGTGTTGCTGAACATAAAGTTCATGTCTATCACATTCCCTACATTCCAGCTGCTGATATCCTGATTGAAGGCGGTGGCTCCGGAAAACATCAACCTCATATCCGTCACATTGGATACATTCCAACTACCGATATCCTGATTGAAGGCCGCTGCGCCCAAAAACATGGCATGCATATCCGTTACCGTACCAACTTGCCAGGCAGTGATATCGCTGTTAAACAAATTGGCAGATAAAAAGGCAGCTCTCATAGAAGATACCTGGCTTAAGTCAGGAACATCTGTTGCATTAATGGAAAATTCATGCGTAAAGGTGAAAGCGTAGGAAAAGTCTTTCCACTGGATCTCTCCCCACGACTCAACACTGCGCAACTGCTCAGCATTTTCATGAGTGGAAAACACCAAAGGATCTATAGGTACCGTGCGATCTACATCTGAGGCCAGGAAGTGCGGAAATTCTCCGGAAATGGATACTGTATGCGGCGCACTGTGATCCATGTAGGTGTGACTGGCCTGGCCGGTATAGAGCTCCGGATCGCTGCCATCTCCCCAGTCTATGGTATATTCATAGGTATAATCAGCATTGGTATAGATAATTACCTCTGGGTCTTCTGCCGTGGTCTCCCAGGTGGTGATAAATGGGCGATTATTATCTTCTACATTTACAGGGATCACACAGGTAGAGACATTCCCATTCAAATCCGTAGCCGTGACTGTAATTTCACTCATTCCTACGGTAGTAATCTCTGCAGGCTCAATGGAAATACGCTCTCCAAAGCAAGCCGTGTCTATGCCCAGGTTAGCTACATCGGGTATAAATACTCCATTCGAGTCCAGCATGGCCGTTATGGTGTCAGCGGGACATTCCAGCTCCACTTTCAGTCTTACAACTGAGGCCGTCTTTACATTCACATTTCCACTGACGTCCATACCAGTCAGGGTGTAGGTAACAAGGAGGTCCCCGTTTTCGGTCAGCGTAGAATCTGCACGTATACTCAATGTTGCGTCCGGGTCACAATTATCTTCTACATTGGCACTCACCCAGGGTTCTAAGGAGGATGCATTGCAATCAACCGTATCTAAGGGGAGATCCTCCTCAAGCGTGATGAATTGGAAATCTAAAGGCCCGCCGGTCACTAAATTGATCTGTGGGGCCTCTGTGTCCTGTTGCTCCCGAATGGTAACGGAAGCAGTGGCCACACAAGCTTTATTGTCGACCTCGCGAACGGATATTCTGTATCGGCCGGGAAAGACTTCTTCAAAAACATTACTGAGCTGAAAGTTTGTCCGATCAATGGAGTATTCCAGTTCGTTATCGGATCCGTCCGTTCTTATGGTGATCGTACCGGTGGCTTCGCCAGGACAGGTCGCGGCAGAGCCGTCCACTCCCGTCACGAAGAGGTCACAAGGCAATTCTTCCACCTTAATCACAATCAGGGCTCCCTCAGAGAAGTCGGGCACACATTCGGCCTCAGTTGAGTCTAATGCCTCATATTCCACTACGGCAGAATAGGGTATTTGCACTTCACCAAAAAACTCGATGGCTGGTTCGAAGGTAAAAGTACCATCTTCATTATCGATCAAAGTACCGATATCAGGATCATCAAAGGCCAGGTCCTGTATCACAGGCACTGATCCATTCGTAGTAGAATCATTGGCTAATAACTGAGCACTTGAGAAAGTTATTGATTTGCCTTGCACTGTAAAAAAGGCATCATCTTCAGCGGTTACGGTCAAAAAGTCCGGATTGGTTTCTGTGACCAGTACAATTTCACAAGAGCTTTCCAAGCCGACCTCATCAGTAGCAGTGAGCTTCACGGTAGTCGTTCCAGCCCCCTCAAACATCGTTTGGCCTAGCTCTACAATCACACTATCGGTACAGTTGTCCGATACGCTAATACCCAGATCTTCCAGCGTCAATTCATATTGATTGCAAAGATCGAGGCTAACGCTCAGGCTGTCGGGGCATCCCTCGATGAGGGGCGCCTCCGTATCTTCGGAGGTAGTAAAGCGGTAGAACTCTTCGGTTGCGTTCCCACTTGCGTCCGAAGTCTGAACACGCAGTCCTTGTATTTCCTCAAAGGTTTCCGGATCAAAGGTAATGATCACCTCAAATTCCAGCTCCGGCTCCGGATCGCAATTATCTTCGGCTACCAGGTTCATGGATGGGGATTCCCCACATTCGTAGTTTTCCCGAATATGTTCAGACAACAAGACCTTCGTACTATCTTCCAGGATGACAAAAACCTGGGGCGCTTCAATATCATAAAAGACGGTGTAGAAATACTCCGCCTCCGTTTGATTGCCGCTCGCATCAACAGCCGAAATATTAAGCCTGAATGTTTCTGAGCTATCTGGATTAATTTGGGAGACCAGACCAAATTCCAGCACTGGGTTTGGATCACAGTCATCCTCTGCTACCAGGTTCAAAGAAGGGGGCTCTACACATTCGTAGACCTCTTGGATGTATTCTGAAAATACTAGCTGAGTGCTATCTTCTAAAACAACAAAAACCTCAGGGGCTTCCTCATCTTCTGACAAAGTATAGCTGTGAAACTCGGAAGTTTCCCGGCCACTCGCATCCCGGGCGGTGAAAATCAATAAAATACTTCCATCAGGAAAAGACATAGAATCAACCTCCAATTCCGGGTTCAAATCACAATTGTCCAAAACGACAGGGTTGATTACAGGTTTTTCACCGCAATCGTAACTGTCCTTGAGATAATCTGAGAAGGACAGCAGGGTACCGCCTTCTAGTTCGTTAAAGATCTGGGGAGCTTCGCTATCGTCCGCACAAGCTTCCTCTTCAGGGACGACCACTTTGAGGTAATTCTGGGTGGAAGCATTGTCAAATTGTACCAGCACAATTCGGTTGGTTCCTCGCACCAATAAGGAGCTGAGGTCGGCACTTAAAGGAGCCTGGTACAACCTGGTTTCGCCAGAGCCATCCATCAGGAAGGTGCCGTTGGGGTATTGAGCATTAAATACATAAGCGCGAACGCCGTCATCCACCTGCTCGAAATTGATGAGGAAGGGCTTTTCGGGATCACTTATGGTAACAAAGGTCTGGAAATAAGTAAAATCCAACTGTGTCATTACCCCAACCACCTCCGAGCGGTCCAGTCTGAAGCACAGCTGTCCATCTTCGGGATCAGTAGGGGCATCGGTCCATCCTGCATCACCTGTAGGCGGAATTTCAGCATATGCATAGCCGCCGGGGTCGCCGTGTTGAGGAGCATTCCGGCCGTAAAGCTGGGTTAAAATCTCGCGGACAGAGGGATCATCAGGTCCTGGAATAAATTTCCCCAGGCCTTGTCCGGCGTGCATCTGCCAGGTGATCGCCTGAGAAAAGCCCATGCTCATACTTAAGAAAAAAAACAGTGTGGTAAGTGATGATTGTAAAGTTCTCATCATATAACAGATTTAAAGTGGCGCCTACTCTTTTAGGATTTTCGGCTTTCTCCCCCAGTTTATTTTTTATAATGCTGTTTTTGAGAAATTTTGAAGCCGTACTGGCTTCAAAATTTCTCAAAAACAGCATTATTCAAGCCTCCGGTTTATTCGATGACCGACAAATGCTTGGTCAGGATAATGCCTGATTCGGAATAAACAGTAACGGTGTAAAGTCCCGGGCTAAAGGTGCCGTCATTGAGGTTCACCTGAACCTGAGTTTCGGTCAGCTGAAGGGTTTGCGTCCACATCAATCTGCCCATGCGATCTCTAACCTCCACCCACTTGAGTTCTTCGTTGCTTTCCAGATCAATGGTCAGGATCTCTCTGGCGGGGTTGGGATACAGATTCATGACTTCGCCGGGTGCCACGGTGCTTTCTGCTATTGCCGGTTCACAAGTTCCGTCGTCAGCTAAGGATATTACGGTAGCTGTAGTGTTTAAAACATTTCCACTAGCATCTTCTCCAATGAGTGTATAGGTGATAGACTCTGATCCATCCTCTAGAACTTCAGTAGGCGCAAATGTTACATCCAAACCAAAAACCCTTCCTTCACATTCATCAAACATGCTGAATAGATTCGCAGTATTCTGTGGGAATTGGTCGGCAGCACAAGGAACTTCAAATACATTGTCGCCATCCTGTGTGACCGTAAATACATATTCTCTTAAAACTGAGTCACGGCTTGAATTAACAATTTGCCAGGTAATCTCCACATATGGTGGGTCGGTATCATCAAGGCAAGGATCCATTGGTATCGGATTAACAGAAAACTCACATACAGCAGTATTACCGCTTGCATCCGTCACGTCAATGGTAACTACCTGAGTACTAACAGTAACCGTTTCCGGGAAAAACATTACGGATTCAACGCCGCAATTATCACTGGTGGTAATTCCCAGCCCAGCCAGATCAAGGACATTCTCTCCATTTTCGTCCAATGCCAGATCCACCACATCTGCCGGACAGCTTTCAATGACGGGATCTTCTGTATCAAACGGAATATAATAAGCAGCTACCGTATCCATCGTGGTGTTGCCGGAGGCATCGGTAGCTATAAAAATATGATTCACCTGGTTACCTACTTGAATAGGACGATCGTTAATTGGATCATCACTGCCGGTTATTGTGACTGTTACAGGTACGATTTCAATACCGGCCGTATCGACGATCGGAGCTTCATCGCAATTATCCGTTGCCGCTACAAGCCCCAAGTCCGGCCCGGGAGCCTCTTCCGGCGAAATACATTCTAAAGTATCTATTACGATGGCGCTTAAGTCCATTATAGGCGCTTCCGTATCGTCACTACATGGATCACTACTTACATAGTTCGCCTCAATTTTTAGATAATTCTCCGTAGAAGCATTATCAAACTGTACCAGTACGATTCTGTTTGCTCCCGGCACTAATAAAGAGGTTAGATCTGCGGAGGCAGGTGTCTGGTAAAGTCTGGCGTCACCGTCCGGCATGCGATCTGCATCCGGACCATCCGGCAAGAAGGCACCCTCTGGGTATCTTTCATTGTACACATAGGCACGTACACCGTCGTCCACCTCCAGGTAGTTGATAATGAACGGCTGAGTAGTATCCGTAACGAAAATAGTGGTCTGGAAATACGTAAAGTCCAGTTCTGTCATGTTACCAACCACCTGAGAACGATCTAAACGGAAGCATAGCTGGCCGTCTTCAGGATCTACAGGAGCCGCTATCCAGTCTGCATCATCCGCAGGAGGGATTTCGGCAAAGCGATATCCACCGGGGTCACCATGCTGTGGGGCTCTGGGGCCGTACAGTTCAATCAGGATATCCCGAACTGTTCCACTTGGTGGAATGTACTTGCCCAGTCCCTGGCCGTGGTGCATTTGCCAGACGATGACGTCACTTTCTCCAAATGGCGTAGGGTCACACGCATCGCCAATGCCGTCTTCATCGCTGTCCTGCTGATCAGGGTTGGCCGTGTCAGGACAATTATCGTTCCGGTCGTCTACATTATCCTCATCATCATCGGTGATAAAATCCACCCGAATCCGGACCACATCTTCCGATTCACAGCCATTCGCATCTACCACCCGAACATCGTAGGAGGTGTTACCAAAGCCTCTGTCTTTAAAGAATTCAGAAAGATTATCGGGGCTCGCAACCGGGTAGGTTGCCGGATCATTTGGGTCTACATCGTTAACTTCTATAGGCAATAACAAACCTACAGCCGCACCAGCCAGGCTGAACTTATAGGTAAAGGGCGCTTCTCCGGTAGGTGGCGTCGTGATATTGATAGGCACTTCCGGACCTCCTACCCGGATGGTCATATTGGCAACTGCTCCCACAGAAACGCCGGCACAATCGTCGGTAAACGTCATGGTAATCAGGCCTTCAGTGGGTGCATTGTATGCGAGTTCCCAGCCTTCCGGAATGTTCACTGTTTCGTATTCGCCTATGATGGAAGCATTCGTCTGAACGATGGTAATGACATCACCATCCGTAGGCGTATAATCTACCGTGACATTGAGCGTTCCTGTCGCATAATAATCCCCTGCATTATTGGTCGTAATTTGATCATGTTCGGTGCAAGGAGACGTGCCGTTGACCTCAATATTGGTCGCACTGGCATTGTTATTGGCTCCAACCGTAACGTTCAAACAACCGATTTCTCCAACATCTCCGGGATTGATCTCGCCATTGATAAAAATAGCAGCGGTCGGGCTCAGTCCCAATGCGGTGCCGGTACCACTCACATTACCATTTACGGTTAGGTCCGTATTGTTGTTGAAGGCAATAACAAGGCCGTCTACCCGCAGGTCGCCATCCAATGCATGGTCACCACCGATCCTCCATTGAGCTCCTGCCGCTACATACACAGTGGAACCTGCATCTGAAAAAATATCCCCCGTCCAAAGTCCTGAATTAATGGACAAGGTACCTGCCTTTTGAGTGTAAATGATTCCATTTATTACGCCCACACCCGCGTTAACTGAAACATCTGCAGAGATATCAACATTGGCGTTAATCAATATAGAGGCATCAATCACTATGGTATTACCGGCTTCTACCGTTGTACCCGGATAAGATGGCGACCAGCTGCCTTCATCCGTCCAGTTAATACCGGCGGCGCCGTTAAAAGTAAAATCAGTAAATTCTTCAATGTTCAAGGGGTTGTTACGCCCTGAAAGGGAAATGACTATACCCAACATAGCCATTAATAATGGGTAGAACTTTTTCATTGGTGGATAAAATTTTAATTATGTGCCTACTCTTTTTAGGATTTTCAGCTTTCTCCTCTAGTTTAATCGATAGGATAAGAATGGCAGTGGCAGTGTATCCGAAGTACTCTCTCCCTACGCCACAAACAGATGTGACCGACCACTTATTCTAATGAGCATAGCGGTCAGATTTTTTAGATAGCCTTTATTATTTTCTTAAGACCAGGTTTTGCATCAATCCGAATTTAATGCACAACAAATTTCAGGCATCTGAAGTGATTTTTTCCGTCAAATAAGTAACATTTTCCGTCAAATTGCTTGTTTTTGGGGCCTGGTACCCTGACGCAGCGCCTTTAGCTTGTCGTTTACATCTGCCCGGGCGGTAAGCATAATCACTGGAATATGGCTGGTAGTATCATTTGACTTGAGTTCGTCCAACAATTGATATCCGTCCATAACAGGCATCATCAGATCGGAAAGAATAAGACGTATATTAGTTGTTGGATTCTGACGGATTAAGTCTAATGCTTGTCGGCCGTTTTCAGCAAAGCTCAGCTGATAACTATCAGCCAATATCAATTGGAGGTACTCTTGTAAGTCGGAATTGTCTTCAACAACCAATAAAGCAGGGCGGGAGTCGCTGGTATTATTAAGCGCCTGCTTCTCTTGCAAGGCGGATGTGATGCCGACCTTTGGCATTGTTTGCAGGGATGGTTGCAAAAAGTCCCGGCTATCGGATGTTATAGGATGGGGGGCATCATTTTTTTGCCCTTCCTTATTCAGCCTCTCCATTCTGCTATCTATTAATGTTAGCGGCAGTATCAGTCTGAAGCTTGCACGTATTAAAGGATTATTTGTGATGGTTGTGGCATGAGAGAAGCACAAATGGACTACATCCTTCAGGATGTCTGTTCATCATACTTTAGTCTGATGCCCCACCTATTAAAATCTTTAAAACTTGGTGGAGCTTTTGAGGTTCGAAAGGATCCTCCTTTTGGTTGAATAATTGAGATCCTTTTAGAAGGTCACCATTTCGAAATTGCTCAAAGATGTTATCATATTCATTGATGTCGTATTTTTCAAACTGGTCTTTAAGTTCCTTTATCACTCTTGGGTCCCCTATTATTTCCGGATGTTTTTCTTTTAGATTTTCGAAATAGTCTTTGGGCAGTTCGCCATCCAGATCATTTAATGTCTTATTAAGAATATTTTTAAATTCAAGGTATTCTAAATAACTCAGGATTTCCATTCCACTTTTAATCCCCTCTACTTTCACAACAAGGTGTTTTTTTGAGCAATCTAAGAACTCGCATATATTTTCACCCCAATCATTAGTGTATATAACAAAGATCTCACCTAAATGCGTGGTCCCACTGATTCGATCAACCCTTCCGTCACTTCCATAATGAGCTTTAATCCTCCTTGCTTTGCTCTTGTTTAATGGAACTTTTAACATTATGCTTTTTAAAGGATAAGTGGTTCCCACAATATAAAGAATATAATCTCCTTCTTTCAATTTTAATTGAGCAAGCCCCCCTTTATTAGTGACAACTTTTTTTTTAGAGTATTCATTTTCTAAATCCTCTTCCTCCAGTTTTGAATTCTGATAACTATATTCAACCGCGTATAGCCTTACTCCTTCTCCGACCAATTCAGACTCTTTGCTTGTTTTATTTTCTTTATATATTAACACATTAATTGTATGGATTTCACTCTTAATCACAAAACAAAAAAATAAAAAGATGACAGTTGAAAAAATTTTCTGGAGTTTCATAATATCGAATTTTTAAGAAAAAATGATATTCTTTTCAAGCTTTCGTAATAAAAAAGCTTTAATCCAATAATTAGTATAATATTCACCAATTATCGACAAATAAAATACCACCATCAATATCAAAAACGAAATAAATGGTCTAATAACTATATTGCTTAGAAGTATATTTCTTGCCATTAACAGAGTGCCATCTTTTTTAATAACTGTGTCAACGTCGTCGATTGATGTCAACAAACAAGGGTCAACAGAATTTTCACATCTTACTTTAATTTCAAATACATAAACACCGGCCCTTTCGAAAGTAGCAATCGTAGTTCTTTCAGATGCAAACTCAATTAGTTCTTCTCGTGTCTTAACAAAAGATTTTTTCCCTTCGACCTTAATATTATCAACTGTATATTTTAGCTGTAACCGAGTATTAGAAACAGAAGCTGAACATTCAAGTTTCAAAGGATCAATTTTTGTGCTAAAAAAGCCCAATTTGCTCCTAATAATAATCAAATGTGTTTTCGTATTCTTCTCTATAGTACCGGTTCTTAGTTCAATAGGATCAACGAAAAAGAAAAAAGAAGATGAGGATATAAAAAACAAGGCAAGAACACAAGGAATAGGAAGAAACCATCTCCACTTATGAGATTCTGCTAAATCCCGAATTGGCTTATTTTGATAGTGCTTTAATTCATCAGCAAGTTTGATAACTTCTCCTAAAATTTTATCATACCCTCTATTTTGTACCCGCTGGTTTTCTCTTCTCTCGTAATCAAGCTTCTCTAATTCCAATAATTCTTTTTTCAGGGATCGAGCATCTTTCCTGATCTTTCTAAAAGGAGCATGTTTTATTAGTGCATCGATCGCTTTTTTCAATTCACCCTGTCCAGCCAGTTCCTTAATAAGGCTTTTTAATTCAGAGATGTCCATAATTGATAGGGAGTTTAGTCAAAACATCATAAAAAGTCTCAGAATTGATCATCAAAATGGTAACACTCTTAAAAATAAACAATTCTCTGCTTTGATTACGAAAAAATTCGGTGCTCGCCTGCTATACCAATCCTGCTATACCAATCCTGCTATACCAATAATCCTCCGGATAAATCACCCATCCTTGAACAACAGGATTAGCATCGAATAAGCAAATTTCTGTCAATTGATATTTAGGGATATGAAAAAGTAATAATGGCCGACATTGAGGTAACATGGTTCATAAAAGATGCGATTCCGCAAATTGAGACAAGTTGGACAGGAAGAAGTCCTTATTTTTTTTGGAGTGAACTCAAATAGTAATGGTTCTTTTTAGGTACACTATCTCGCCAGTTTGGAAACTGGCGGTATTTTGCGTTTGGCGGCTAGGAAACCCGCCACGAGCGGGTTAATCTTTGCGGCTATTTGAATTTTAGCCCGAAAGCTGGTGTCTATGGTCTGGCCATAGCTAATATCAGCGAATAAAAATATCGCCAATAGCAGAACAGTAATAATTTTCATAACGGAGTTTAAATTTTACTTTTTATTCATCCCATGCCTTACCCAATCCCACAGTTCATCTTTATTTTTAAACTGGAGGTCGATATAGTTGCCTTCACTATCATACACAATCTTAGTAGGGAAAAATCTGATCCGGTATCGGATCTGGATATCTGAAGTTTTACCAGCATATAAATTTGGCCATTGAATCTCATCCTCCAGGGAGGAGCGTTCCCATAGTTCTCTTGAATCATCTACATTGAGGCCTATGATTTCTATCCCCAATGATTTTAACTCTTTGTATTCCGCATACATCTCTTTATTAAACTTTCTACATGGCCTACAGCCTGTCCACCAAAAGTCCAGTATGGTAAATTTATTCTTTTTGAGTAGGCTGGATAGCCTCTCCTTTTGGCCTTGCAAAGATTCCAGTTCATAATCTACAAACTTCACTGCCGACTCTAAGTTTTCGATCTGTTCTATTGAGGCCTGTACAATTTGATAATCCGAACTTGTCGATAAAGAGTTGTCTATTTTAGCAAACAAGGCCTTGATTTTGTTAATTTCTTTAGAGCTTAATTGATTTTTTTCAAACATTCCCCGGCTTTCAAAGTGATCTGTAATTGCTTTCAGAAAACTTAGGTGGAGACCAGAATTTCCCTTTTCAAAAAACTGATCATATACTTTCAAAACCCTTGTTCTCGCTGCAGGGTAAACATTTAGTCTCATACTATCCATCCTAACAGAATCACCAAAAATCCATGCACCACCTCCCATTGCTTTTCCATATTCCTCATAGAATTCTGTGGCGATCAAATTATTCTGTCCTTTTAGAATTTTAAAGTCGGAGAAGCTATTTAGGCCATGTTCAATGATATAATTAAATTGGATAGTAGTTGTCCCAGGTTCGAGGAAAATTGGGATGCTTCTGTAGGCAGGTTTGTTTTCTACAATATCTTCTTCAAATCTGATAAA
>JAUIKE010000264.1 GCA_030430845.1 Bacteroidia bacterium
ATTTAGCCTTTTTCGGCTGTTTTCGGGGAATTTTTACCCAAAAATTAAAGGCCAACTACCTCGTAGTCAGCCTCCTTTGTCTTTTCAGGGACGCCCTAAATAAGGTTGTATAGAGAAAAAACGAAGTTTTTTCTCTATACAACCCGCTTCCTTAGCCCGTACTCTTCAACCCACCCGAAATAGCTGTAATGAGCAACAACAACTTAGGTAAAAGCGCTTCGGCTTGCTCGGGCTTGGACGTCCTCAGTCTGCGCCAATTCTTTAGATGCGCAATCTGAATGCTATGCAGCTCGGTAAGTCCACGGCCTCTTAGTTGTACATTTTTGATTTGAGTGATCCTGCGCTCCTCAGTGGAGCCTCCTAGTAAAAGGGCCACCATTTTTTCCCCTTTGGCTTTATCTTCCAGTAAAAGCTGTAACAGCTCTTCCCGAACGTCTTCCTCTTCTACCAGAGCGGCAAAGCTGCGCATCACACCCTCGTCCGAATTCAATAGATTGGTTTCGACCTGAATGAGCTGGTATTTTAAAAAGGGCCATTGATTGATTGAATCTTTCAACTGCCGGAAATCTTCAGCTTGTTCATCATGCAGATGCTGAAGGGCCGTACCTACTCCAAACCAGCCGGTTAGGTTAAATCTCGCCTGGCTCCAACTGAACACCCATGGAATAGCCCGCAGGTCAGCCAAACTGCGCTTATTACCGGTGCGTCGAGCGGGGCGCGAGCCGATCTTATTCTGTTCTAGTAGGTCAATGGGAGTGGCTTGATTATAGAAAGGAATGAATCCAGGATGCTCTACTAATTTTCGGTAGTGTTGTTGCGAAAGCTGAGCCAGCCGGCCCATTATACCGTACAAATGTTCGGGTTCTTCATAAGGCAATAGGGGAAGCAACTTTTGCCGGGCCGTTCCGGCCAGTAGCATTTCCAGATTATAGGTTGCGTTGAGTTTGTTGGCAAACTGTTGAGCGATGGTTTCTCCCTGAACGGTTACCTTAATTTGACCACTGACCGATCCTTTGGGCATGCCGTCCAAAAAACGATGGATCTTTCCACCACCACGGCTAATAGTACCGCCACGACCATGGAAAAAGTACAATTGCACATGGTAGCGCTGAGCAATAGCCGTCAATTTTTTCTCGGCCAAATAAATATTCCAGCGGCTGGCCATGATGCCACCGTCTTTATTGCTGTCGCTGTAGCCCAGCATGACTTCCTGCGAATAGATCCGCAATTTTTCTCTCCTCGATTGAGTCGTCGGATGCCCCAGAAAGGCGCTTAGGATTTTTTCTCCTGCTTCCAGATCCTCAATGGTTTCGAGCAAGGGTACAACTTGGAGAGGCACCTCCAGGAGGTCTACCTCACGGAGGAAAACATACATTAATAATAAATCACTCAAACTTCGCGTCATGCTCACAATAAGAGAGCCGACACCTTCATGGCCGTATTTTTTAATATGCTTATGGAGCACCCAAAAACACGCGAGCACTTTATCCGCTTCCGGGCCACATTTTTTTCCGGCTACAACCAAAGGCCGATTCAGTTTCAGTTCTTTGGACAAAAACTGGAGCCTTTTGTCTTCATTCCAGTCGGCATAATGGTAGTCTTTGTATCCTGCAGTTTGTAAGATCTGGCTAATGGCTTGTTCATGAAACTCGCTGTTCTGCCGGATGTCGAGTTTGGCCAGGTGAAATCCAAAACATTGCAGTTGCCGTTCCAGGGGAAAGAGCAGCTCATCAACCATTCTCTGAGCGCCTATCTGGCTCAATGCAGTTCTTAAGCTTTTCAGGTCGTTGTCTAGGGCTCCGGGATCCACATAAAAGGAACCTTCATCTTCCCGGCCTTGCCTTGTATTGTCCAGCTTGAGCAGCATCAGATTGACAAATTGACGGAAAGGTTCATAGGGGTTGCGATCTAAGGCTTTTTTGCCCTCTTCACCGAGGGGTGCTGCCATTTGTCGGGTCAGATCAACAAAAACTGAGGGAATGGGATTGCTGTAAACGGAAATACTGAGTTTGGAGGCTAATTGCATCAGTTGATCCCGCAAAATATCCAGGGCGGCCTGTCGATGAATCATCAAGGTAGAAGCTGTTAGTTCAGCACTCACAAAAGGGTGGCCGTCACGGTCGCCGCCGACCCAACTGCCAAACTGGAGCCGTGGGAAATGTTCTGCGCTGCGAAGTAAATCAGCTTGTAATCCAACCGCCGTCCAGGCTGACCGCAAACGCTGATCACTTAATCGAAGTGCCTTTGGGAAAACCTGGGTGAAGTAGTGGAGAACATTATTGCGTTCATCCAACAGGTCGGGTTTTTTAAGGTAAATTTCCCCTGTCCTCCACCAACGTTCCAGCAAGCCTGTAATCTCTTGATGCAGTACCTTTCTTTCTTCGTCCGACCAAATGGGGTTTTCATTCTTCACCAATAGCAGGTAAAGCTCCCGATGAATTTCCAGCACTGTTATCCTCTTAGCTTCTGTAGGATGAGCGGTCAGAACAGGCATAATATCTAATTGGGCGATCGCCTCAGCAATTTGTGGGTCGGGAAGCTGGTTTTGTTTCCATTGCTGGAGTACCTCGGCCCAGGACCCCCGGATGGCACTTAAACCAATTTGACTTTCCATCTTCCGACGAAACTGTGTAGCGGCGTTCTGCTCGGCAATGTTTAGTAACTCAAAAGACATGCCGAGGGCCTGTATGAGTTTTTCCTCCAGTAATTCACTTACAGAAGATTCCTGCTCATTTTCATTGATCCAGGGCAAGAGTTGAGCAATTTTTTCCTCCCCAAGTCCTTGAAGCATTTCCTTAAAGCAATGCATCAGGAAATGAAGGTCTTGCTCTATTTTTTCTAAACCTTGTTTTTCGAGTTGTTCCTTAACCATAAGATTTTTGCTCATTTTATTATAGACAGTAAGGTAGCAAGTGCCACGGCACTAAACTCCATGCTATTAAGACTTGTATTGGCTGTTGGTTAAGGCTTATCTGAAATAACAATTGTAGACAAGGAGTCTCAGAGGGACAATATATCAGTAACCCATATGCTGATTGGCATCGAATCGGACAGCAAGCTTCAGCTTGCCAGGAAAGCGAGCTTTAGCTTGCTTATTTTTTGTTGCAAAGGAGATATGCCGTTTTGGGCAAACTGAAGTTTACCCTCCTTGCAAGCTAAAGCTTGCTCTCCTGATAATTGAAGCTTGCTCTCCGATGGCTTACCAATATTTCGTCCATAAGACAATATACCGGTTTACTTCCCATTTAAGAACAGCATCTATTTAGATGAGTTCTTAAGGGCTCGAATATAATAAAATCTATTTATGCTCACTCGGCAACTTCCCAAAAGTTTCTTTGTAGCTTTTTGAAAAATAGGACAAATTCGAATAGCCGACCTCGAAGGCGATTTCTGATACGGAGGCAGCATTTTGTTCCAGCATTTCCTTGGCCCTGGTAAGCCTGAACTCCCGGATCAGCTGATTGGCACTTTTATTGGTTAGTGCTTTTAATTTTCGGTGAAGCTGAGAACGACTGAAACGGACGGACCGGGCCAGCTCTTCGACCGTGAAGTACTCATTACCCATGTTTTTTTCAATTTCTTCCATCACTGATATCATAAATTGCTCGTCGACTGAGCTCAAACTTATCTCGGAGGGTCGGATCTTCAGTTCGCCGCTGTACTTTTCTCTGAGGCGTTGCCTTTGCTCGATCAGGTTGGACATGCGAATGTTCAGCTCACGCACGTCAAAGGGCTTGGTCAGATAATCGTCGGCGCCTTGTTCGAGTCCTGCTATTTTGTGATCCTGCCCGACCTTAGCTGTGAGCAGAATAATGGGGATGTGGCTGGTACGCTGGTCCGTTTTTAACTCCTGGCAGAGCTCAAACCCACTTTTTCGAGGCATCATGACATCGCTGATGATAATATCAGGTATCTGCTCAGTGGCCAGCATAAGCCCTTCCTGGCCATCCCGTGCAATGATTACCCGATAATTAGCCCGGATATTGTCTTCGATATAATACCGAAGATCCGGGTTGTCTTCTACAACCAATGCTAAAGGATGATCCTCTGAAGAGGTACTTTGCCCGTTAGAGGAGGCTTGAGTGTCTTCATAAATGGCGGATAGCATGTTTGAAGAAGTTTCTTTTTGAGGTTTTTCCAAAAAAATCGTTTCTGCAGAGAAGTCTTGTGATCGGTAAGGAATGGTGACCTTAAAGTTGGTGCCTTCGCCGACCATGCTGTCTACACTGATCTGACCACCGTGTAGATTGACGAGTTCCCGAACGAGGGCCAGGCCGATGCCGGTGCCTTTATCTTCGGTACCCTCCACCTGATAGAAACGGTCGAAGACTTTGTCAATTTCCTCTGCACTCATTCCAGGGCCGGAGTCGCCTACCTGGATTTTCAGGCGGTTCTTTTGTTCTTCAACTATTACCCTGATTGTTCCATGTTCAGGGGTGAATTTAAAAGCATTGGAGAGTAGGTTGACCAGTATTTTTTCCAACTTATCAGGATCAAAATAAGCCGTTTCGGGTTCAGCCGGGAAGCTGGTGTTGAAGTGAATGTGTTGGCGTTCGGCCAGGCTCTCGAAGGAGAAAACGATGGAACGCATGAATTGGATGATCTTCCCTTCAGATACGGTCAACTTCATTTTTCCGTTATCCAGCTTCGACAGATCGAGCAGTTGGTCTACCAGGCTTTGTAGTCGCAAGGCATTTCTTTTGACCACCTTCAGGTGCTTTCCTCTAACCGGTACTTCATCATTGTCAGAGATTGTTTCACTGGCCGGGATGCTTTCCATTGATTGATTGATGGGGCCGAGAATTAAAGAGAGGGGAGTGCGGAATTCGTGACTGATATTGGCGAAAAAACGGGATTTGATACTGTCCAGCTCTCGGATTCGCTCTGCCTGCACTTTTTCTCGTTCGCTGTGGAAAAATTTATAGGCTAGTCCTACACCGAAAATGATTAGAAAGCCGATCTGCCCGACCGGCCAGGGGTTGAAGGGTAGGGAAATGATGCCCAGATTCCATAGAAGTCCCATACTATTCCAGAAGAAAAAGGTGATGACGCCTATTCCAAAAATTTTGGCATACAAATGTTTTCCCAAAAGGAATTTAATGGAAATGGGGAGGATTAGAAAAAACACGACGAAAATCCCAAAGTTGCTACTATAAGAATAGGGTTCGCTAATAGAGTTTAGGACCAGATAGGCAAAATAAAAACTATATAAAATGACAACAAGCAACAGATACCTATCCCAGCGGGCTAGTCGGGTCCTTACTTCTGAAAAAGAACGGCCGAACAACAAGAAAAAAGTGTAAGACCCGGAAGCGAGCAACCCCAGGATTTTTGATCGATGGGGGGCATTCGGAAAAAAACGATCAATAAAACCGGAAACCGGCTCGATATTGATATAGTGAGTGCTAAAAAGTAAGCAGAAAATGCCGAAATAGAGATAAGAAGGGTCTTTAACCAATAGCCAGAAAAACAGTACATATAGCCCGATCAGGCTATACATGGCCTGGCTGCCGAAGACAACCCAGGCATGTCCTCCTGTGGTGTCAGATAAATGGGGGATGGGGTGTGTGAGTTCTACGCTAAGGGGAGTGTTGAATTGGTCGGTTGCACTACTTAGGCGGAAGTAGATGGTTCGGGACTCTCCTGCTTCAAGAGAAAAGGGAAAGGCCACCACGCCGGCTCTTTCCGGAATGCTCTTTTCATTCTTTGGTACATAATAGCCGGATCGGTGATGAGAGAGTAGCTTCCCATCTTTTAGATAATAGGCATCCGCATAGTTGATAAATGAAAGACTTTTGATGCCCACTACATCAGAGGTAAATAAAAACCATCGATTATTTATTGCTTTCTCTGCTTTCAGATGGATCTTTAGCCAGTGCGCAGTTGGGTAAATGGTTTGTTGCTGTTGCTCGAAACCTGTTTGGAAGTTCCCTTCACCCCTTAGGATATCCTCTATAGTTAAAGATCCACTGGAGTCTGTGAATAAACTTGCAGAAGCGTTTACCTCTATCTGAGAAAATCCGTTATCCCTTAATACGAGGGTATCTGAAGCTCCCTTTCCCCACTTACAGAGAAAAAGTAAGCATAGGGCCATAAAGAACAAACTGCGCATAGCTTTTTAATTTATAATCACTAAACCATGTGTAAATAAATATAGTGCAGTAAAAGTGATTGAACAAATGAATGTCTGGCTGCCAGCAGCCAGACATTCATTTGTTCAATTATTTATTATACCAGCTGGCAAACATAACTTCCTTAGGCATAGGAGCCGCTTTTGCCATTTGCTCATTCTCCAGGATTTCCAGATCCAGGTTGTGGAAAGAGATGATCTTCCAGGCACCGCTATCTTTCGTTAGTATCCCACTCCAAAGTACCTGCGGATTGGCGGGGCGTTCTTCTCCTTGTTTTGCCAGCGCCGCCAGCACATGGATCAGGGCTACATCTTCGCGGATGAATTTGATCTTATCCACCACATTGAACTGTTGGGTTCCTTTGTAGATAGTTTCAAAAATCATCTGGTGTGATCGGGCGTTAATGGCAGGGGGGATGTTCTTTAGATACATCCCGGTCCAAACGATATAGTCGTGTTCGTCGGCAAAATAAGAGGCCCATTGCTTCGCATCTGCGGTAGTCCAGGCTTCTGCCATACCTTTTACCAGATCCCGGATGGCCTGCTCGTCCTGAGCCTTTTGCGCAAATAAAGAAAAAGT
Organism: Bacteroidia bacterium; assembly: GCA_030430845.1. Lineage (GTDB taxonomy): Bacteria > Bacteroidota > Bacteroidia > Chitinophagales > Saprospiraceae > JANQPA01. The sequence continues at coordinate 6,711 of JAUIKE010000264.1, forward strand.
ACAAAAAAGTAAGCTGAGTGAAAAAATCAATGATTTCATGTTAATAGTTTTTATTTGACTTGATGGTTATAAAAAATAGATTTCTAGTTCATTGTTCCTGATTAATGGTGGGCAAAGCTGTCATTCATTACATTGGTGACCTCCCTGACCTGGCCAATACATTCATCAATGAATGCTGTTAATATGCTTTGATGACTAAGGATAAGTAAGCCGATCAATGCGATGCTGATTACAAATACGGTGCTTTCAAGAAAGAGGATCTTTTTGGATTCCATGATAGTTTTTTAAGGGTCAAAAGATTAATTGGGTTTGAAATAATGTTCGATTCAAAAGTAAGCGGGAATGGCAGGCAAGCGTTAATAGGGACGTTGCAATGCTTGCTATATTTGTCGCATGCTGAGCCTGATGCAACCTGAGTGGTATTGCGTGCAACCTGAGTGTTTGTCTGGATCGCGGATTTTTACGGATTTGACAGATGCCACGGAAATGATTTTTTCCTTCTGGAAAAAATCTTTCAGTGTAATCCGCTCAATCCGCGGTAATCCGCGATCCAGACAATAAAAAAACCTTAAGTATATTTGCTATTGCGATACTTAAGTTTTCCCAAATGATGAAATAACAACCTGCATGAAAATAGCTTTATCGAAACCTGTCAACAGAGCCCGGGCTTACGGCCAGCCCATCGTGGCCCTGGAAAGCACCATCATCACCCATGGAATGCCCTTTCCCAAAAACGTCGAAACAGCCTTGAAGGTCAAACAAATGGTCCGGGATCACGGCGCTACCCCTGCTACGATTGCCATCATTAATGGGCAACTCAAGGCTGGGCTGACAGATGAAGAGATCACCTTCATGGGAAAAAATGCCAAACAATTCGTAAAAACCAGTCGACGGGATATTCCCTACCTGGTAGCCAAAAAGAAAAACGGAGCCACTACGGTCGCTGCAACCATGATCATCGCAGCCATGGCCGGTATCAAAGTTTTTGCCACCGGGGGCATCGGAGGAGTCCACCGTGGGGCTGCGCAAAGCATGGACATCTCTGCTGACTTGCAGGAACTGGCGCAAACCAATGTGGCAGTAGTGTGTGCAGGAGCTAAATCCATTCTCGATCTGGCCTTAACCAAAGAATATCTCGAAACACAAGGCGTTCCGCTCATCGGCTATGGAACGGACGAACTCCCGGCTTTTTATACCCGAAAAAGCGGCCTGTCCGTGGATTATCGTTTGGATACCCCCAAAGAGCTTGCGAATTTTCTAAAAACTAAGTTGGAATTAGGTCTCAAGGGAGGCGTAGTGATCGCCAACCCTATACCCGAATCCTATGAGATGGAATATGCCCCCATCAATCAGGCCATCGAAGCAGCTTTAAAAGAGGCCGAAGATCAAAATGTCAAAGGAAAGGCCATCACACCCTTCCTCCTTTCTCGCATCGAACAGCTGACCGGCGGACAAAGCCTGCAAGCCAATATTCAGTTGGTATTGAATAATGCGAGGCTGGCGGCGGCTATTGCAAGAGAATTTTAGTATCTGGAGACCTTACAGTGTAGTTTTATTTGGGCGCTAAAAAAACCACACTTTTTGGTCAAATAATTCCTCATTGTAACTTATAAGTGATTTTCAAAGTCTACAAAAAAATATAAAGAAGACCATGAAAATCAAGCTTCTGACTTTTTTCCAATGCCTGATATTTGGGAGCCTTGCCCCCTCCATTGAGGCACAAGCTTTAGATTCCTATTTAAAAACCCTGAAGGAGCAGGGAAAAGCGCCCATCGAATTCATCCAGGAAAAATTGCAGCAATACGATCTTATCCTCTTCGATGATGCCTTGCATTCAGCCTTGGACCCCTTTGAGTTTTACCAGCAATTGCTTGCAGCAGAGGATAATCCCATTAATTATGTCTTTCTGGAAGTTTTCGGCATCAATGCACAGCCCTACTTGGATGCCTATTTTGCAGATGAAAAGAAGGACAAGGCCCATTTGCTGAAGGTTTTTCAGGATAACTTCGGCGGTTATGGCTGGCGATATGAAACGTATCTGGATCTATTGTCCGGCATATGGGATCTTAACGAAGGCTTGCCGGAAGACAAACAAATAAAGGTGATCGGCGTTGATCAACCGATTTACTGGGAGGGTATCCATACACGAGCAGACTACAACATTTTTCAGCAGTCCCTGATCGGTCGCGACTACTTTATGTACAAGACCATCTTAAATAAAATGGATGGATTCAAAAGTGGGAAAAAAGGCATTTTTTTAACCAACACTCGCCATGCTTATAAGCAAATAAAAAATAAAAAGGGAGAGTTGTATTGGAACTGCGGCACTTTTTTCAATCAATGGCATCCTGGCAAAACTTACTCCGTGCGTATTCACAATGTTACCTTATCGATCGAGGCTCGACAGGAAACCGCTTCACAAAATACATCTATGCAGGGTTTGGAGCGATATATCTATAGCTGGATCCGGATGGAAGATGGAAAATGGGACGAGGCCTTTAAGCAAAATGGGAACCGTCCGGTCGCTTTTTCTCTGAAAAATAATGTAT
>JAUIKE010000037.1 GCA_030430845.1 Bacteroidia bacterium
ACCATGCCGTCGGGGGTAGCCAAGCCCGCCCAGAAGTCGATGGCCTGATCGCCATAGATGGCCAGAATGGAATCCCGAACCGCAGTCTGGATATCAATCTGATCCTGATCTGTAAAATTACGAGGCTGAGTTGTTGCGATGTACACCCGTGTTCCGGCCGATTCGCCGGCATTGAAAATGCTTGCGAAATTCTCTAATTGTTGATCGACCCCAAATCCTCTTGCCGCATCGTTAGAGGGCATATTCACAATAATTGCCGATGGATTGTAAGTTAAAGCTTCTGTCAGATTACGATCCGCATCAATAGCGATACCAACATTAGCAGGAATCTCCGTACCATCCGGGAGAATATGATAAGTCGTATAGCCGCCTCTTGCCAGGTTGACTACTTCGAAGGTCGTATTACTCTGAGTAAGTGCATTTCGGTATAATTCTACCCAGGAACTATCAGGAGTAGCTCCGGTTCCTTCCGCTGTGGAAGAGCCCAATACAACAATCGTACAAGTTGAAGTGTCACTTGAGATCGTGAAGAGGCCTTCACTTACGTCCATGAGTGTATCGCTGGATATGCGGACAAGGGCTTCTGTAGTAGGCGCATCCGGCACGGTCCAGATATATTCCTGATTAATGCCGGGGAATGTACCAATAGTGTCCCAGCTGGAGCCATTGTCAGTTGAGTACTCAAGCAGTACATCCTGTACATTCTTACTGTTCCACTGGATGGCAGGCGTTTTGCCTACTTGCCAGAACTCCCCTCCATCAGGTGATAGCAGGTCCAGTGAAGCTACCTGTTGTGCCGTACTTTCGTATACCACTTTCAAGGCCCCCAGGTAGTAGAATCCAAAACTGTTGGTATTATTGGGGCCCGTAGAGACCTTAATGTCAATAGTACCGTCAGCGGCCGGCAGCATGGTGGTAGTAACTATACTGTCAGTATTTGAGGCCACATCAAGGAAAAGGGTGTCAATTTCACTACCCGTGACGATGTATTGGGTTTCTCGGTTATCAGAGGCCACGCGAGAGGCAAAGAGCGAGACTTCCACCGGTTCGGCAGGGTCAAAATTGCGCAAAACCAAGGCGGCCGTGGGCTGCTCTTGCTCTCCGAATTCTGCTATATTTCCAAAGAAGCTGTCACCGGATGCAGTGGAGGGGATCCCCAGACTAGGGTTCGGTGACAAGGTACCGTTTGTATTAATGTTATTGAAATCATCATAAATCTCAATGCTCACGCCGGAAGAAAAGGAGTTCGTCAACAGAAGATCGGCAATGGCGCCGGCATTGGGATCCCCGATATTATTCCAGGGTAGCGGGCTGGGTGTGTTTCCAAAGTCTATCAAAATGGTGTCTTTGAAAACGCTCGGTGGCCGAGGCTCCCAGGACATTTTCATCAAGCCAAGATAATAGAATCCGGATCCATTGGTGTTATTCGGTCCGGGCGAAGCGGTAATCCGGATATTTCCATTCGCATCCGGCACCATACTTGTTGTGACCGCTGTGGAGTCGTTGCTAGCCGCATCCAGGTACACTGTATCGACGCCATTACCTTGAATCACATACTGCGCCTCTCGATTGTCAGTTGCAGTCCGGGAAGCAAAGATTGTTAAGGTATATACAAAGTTGGTATCCAGGTTGAACAGTTCCACCCCTCCGGTAGGTTGTTCTTCTCCGCCAAAGGGGCTGATATTGCCAAAGAAGCTATCTCCGGTAGCAGTGGGAGGAAAATTCAGGGCAGGGTCCGGATTGAGAGAACCAGTGCGATTGATGTTGTTGAAGGAATCCACAACCGCAATACCCCAGCCCGTACCATTATTATTGCCGTCTACCAGATCCGCTATCATCCCGACATCAGGGTCCGTAAGATTATTCCAGGGACTTACCGACAAATTATCGCCAAAGTCTATTAATATAGTATCATTGGGTAATACCGGAGGTTCCGCATCGTATGAGCAATGAATCGCTCCCAGATAATAAAAGCCCGAGCCATTATCATTATTCGGTCCAGGCGAGGCGGCGATAGAAATATTGCCACTGGTATCCGGTTCCATCTCAATGCTCACCACCCTATCCGTATTAGAGGATGAATTCAGGTAGACCGTATCCATGGTTTTCCCAGAAATTACGTATTGAGCTTCCCGGTTGTCGCTGACTCCGTCCCGGGAGGCAAATAAAGTAAATAAATAAGCTTTCCCAGGTGTGAGCTTGTTGAACTGAACGGCGCCCGATGGCTGTACCTGGCCGCCAAAAACAGACACATTGCCAAAAAAGCTATCACCCGTAGCTGTAGACGGAAATCCAATCGAAGGATCGGGCTCCGAGGTCCCAGAACGATTGATGTTGTTAAATGAATCGATCACAGCCAATCCAATGTCTGTTGGTTCCCCCCGTTGATTGAGTAGCATGTCTATATCCGCATCTGCCGGGTTGGCGATATTATTCCAGGGAGAAGGGCTGATGATATCACCAAAGTCAACCAAAATGCTGTCACGGGCAGACAAGACCGGCACCTCCTCATAATATAGTTCCAGAGAGCCCAGATAATAAAATCCTGCGGCATTGGTATTATTAGGACCGGTAGAAGCGGTGATCCGAATAAGACCACTGGCATCCGGTTGCATATCAGCAACGGCCACCATGTCCGTATTAGAGGCCGCATCGAGATAAATGGTATCGATACTTGCACCGGCAATCACATATTGAGCCTCCCGCTTATCTGTAGCGGCGCGAGAGGCAAAGATAGAGAGCGTGTAAACCCGGCTTGTATCAAGCTGGCTCAGCTCGACAGCCCCTGTAGGCTGGATCTGGCCGCCGAAAGAGGTGATGCTACCAAAAAAACTGTCGTCGGTGGCCGTAGGAGGCAAACCAAGAGCCGGAGCAGGCTCCTTCGTACCGGCCCTGTTAATATTATTGAAAGAATCCACAACGGCGATGCTGATGCCTGTATTATTACCTTTTTGATCTATCAGGTCTGTCACCATCCCCTCAGCAGGGTCACTCACATTATTCCAGGGCGCAGGGCTGAAGTTATCCCCAAAGTCAATTCGAATGGTATCTTTTTGCCCAAAGGCGCAGCCCAATAGGGCGAAAATAAATATTAGTGTGAAGCAGAACGGTTGGTTAAATAATTTTTTCATGTGGTTTGATTGTAATGGTTTTAATCGGTTCTATATTCTTATTGAGGTAAAACTGTCTGAAAGGGTATTGTTTCAAGCTACTCTCAAAACATGAATCATTTATTTTATTAAACCCTCTTTTAAAAAATAGGGGGTGGCTCCTGTTTCTAAATATATAGTTTTTTGCTTAAACAACTTCAAATAAAGAGAAAGTCAAAGTTAAATTACATCACGAACAAATGTTCGTTTTTTATGTTTAAGTTTTGTATATTTGCACGGAAAGAAAATAGTTTAGCCGTATGACTCAAGAGCAAAAGTTTCAAGCCAAGATTGATGAAGAAATAAGGATAGAGCCGAAGGACTGGATGCCGGAAGCTTATCGTAAAACGCTGATCCGCCAGATCTCGCAGCATGCGCACTCTGAAATTGTGGGGATGCTACCGGAAGGGAATTGGATCACCCGTGCTCCTTCTCTTCGACGCAAGGTTGCTTTACTGGCCAAGGTCCAGGATGAAGCGGGCCATGGTCTATACTTATACAGTGCCGCCGAAACCCTGGGTGCTGAACGGGACGATATGATCGAGGATCTGCACAGTGGAAAGGCTAAGTATAGCAGTATTTTTAACTATCCAACCCTTACCTGGGCTGATATTGGTGCCATTGGCTGGCTAGTGGATGGTGCCGCTATTATGAATCAGGTACCGCTTTGTCGCTGTTCTTACGGCCCTTATGCCCGCGCCATGGTCCGGGTTTGTAAGGAAGAGAGCTTCCATCAGCGCCAGGGATACGAGATCATGCTCACACTGGCCAAAGGAACGGAAGAACAAAAAGCCATGGCTCAGGACGCCCTCAACCGATGGTGGTGGCCGTCCCTGATGATGTTCGGTCCTAATGATAAAGATTCCAAGCACACCCAACAGTCCATGGATTGGAAGATCAAGCGTTTTACCAATGATGAGTTGCGCCAGCGTTTTGTAGATATGACTGTCCCGCAGGCGGAATACCTCGGCCTGACAGTCCCCGATCCCGATATTAAGTGGAATGAAGAAGAGGGGCATTACGACTTTGGTAAGATCAACTGGGAGGAATTCTGGAATGTCGTCAAAGGAAATGGCCCTTGCAATAAACAGCGCATCAGAGCCCGCAAGAAGGCCTATGACGATGGTGCCTGGGTCAGAGAAGCCGCTATGGCCTATGCAGAAAAACGCAGAAAGCGAAGTGAGGCGGAGGCCGGCATAAAAGTAGCCTAGTCTGAAATGAGCATCAGGCTCGCCTGCCAACAGGCAGAAGCTTTTATACAAGCCGAGCAACGATTAACGAACAACCATTAACCAATCAAGATGAGCGATAAAAAAAACTGGCCTCTGTATGAGGTCTTCATCAGAAGTAAAAATGGGCTCAGCCACAAGCATGTAGGCAGCCTGCACGCCGCCGATGCAGAAATGGCCATTGAAAATGCCCGTGATGTCTATACACGCCGGAGTGAAGGCATCAGCATCTGGGTAGTCGAATCTAAGTACATCACAGCCTCTAGCCCCGAAGAAAGCGAATCCCTTTTTGATCCGGCTAATGATAAGGTGTACCGCCATCCAACTTTTTACAATATTCCGGATGAGGTCAAACATATGTAGGGGGTAATGAGTATTGGGACTTTCGAATTTAGAATTGGTTAAACCAAATTATAGATGACAGACAAAGAAGCTTTATATCAGTACGTTCTTCAGATTGGAGATAATGCACTCATCCTCGGGCAGCGATTGGGAGAATGGTGCGGGCACGGCCCCGTTTTGGAGCAGGATATAGCCATGACGAATATCGCTCTGGACTTGATGGGGCAGGCCAGAAGTCTGATGAGTTATGCTGCCGAAATAGAAGGCAAAGGTCGTACCGAGGACCAGGTCGCTTTTTTACGCAAAGAAAACGAATACCGGAATGTACTGTTGGTAGAACAGCCCAACGAAGATTTTGCCTACACCATTGTTCGTCAGTTTCTTTTTGATAGCTTCCATTACTACTTCCAGGAAGCGCTCCTGCAAAGTAAGGACGAAAGACTGGCGGCTATTGCTGCAAAATCTATCAAAGAAATCAGATACCACTTAAAATATAGCTCTGAATGGATGATCCGTCTCGGGGACGGAACGGAAGTGAGCCATGCAAAGATCCAAACCGCCCTTGACGATCTTTGGATGTTCTCTGGAGAGCTAACTACGCCCAATGAATACGACCTTAAAATGGCAGAAGCCGGTATTGGAGCCGACCTGAATGCCATAAAACCTGCCATACAAGAAAAAGTCGCTGAAATTCTCAAAATAGCCACCCTCCAGGTGCCTGCCGATGAATGGATGCAATCAGGAGGCAAAGAGGGTCGCCATACCGAAAACATGGGCTTTATCCTATCTGAAATGCAATACATGCAAAGAGCTTACCCAAATATGGAGTGGTAATAAGAAAAGAGAGCCGGCGGTTGCCGGCTCTCTTTTCTTATTTAATAGGCTTTTGCCTTATTCAGTTTTTTATTGTTATTTTGTCCGATATATATCTTTGCATGAAGGACGTAATCAGCCTATTTCGAGATGTTGTCATTCAGATTGCTACTCCATACAGTACCGGCGGAACAGGATTTTATTTGAAAGAATATGACCTGATTGTTACCAACGAGCATGTAGTGAGGGGCAACAGAAACGTAGTTATTGACGGCGATACCATAGAAAAGCAGCTTGTAAAAATTCTGTACACCGATGAAAAGTACGATCTGGCCTTCCTGGAAGCGCCTAAAAGAGTCGACTTGCCGGTTGTTTCCTTAGGAGAAGAATCTGAAATTGTAGAAGGCCTACCTGTTATCGCTATCGGCCACCCTTTCGGCTTAAAATACACTTCTACGCAGGGCATCATCTCCAATGCCCATCACCAGCAGCAAGACTTAAACTATCTGCAGCACGACGCCGCCCTTAACCCCGGAAACAGTGGAGGGCCGCTCGTTACTAAAAACGGGACTATCATTGGTGTCAATACCTTTATCATAAAAAATGGAGATAATATTGGTTTTTCGCTTCCCATTAATTATCTCAAAAAAACCCTCCAGGACTTTGCTGCTTCCGAAGGAGCAGTAGGCTCGAGGTGCCCATCCTGTTTAAACCTGGTTTTTGAACACACCATAGATAATGGATATTGCCCGCACTGCGGAACCAGCATAGAACTACCCTCCCAGGTGGAAGTATTTGAACCCATCGGAGTCGCCTACACCATCGAAGAATTGCTCAAAGAACTCGGGCACAATGTAGAATTGGCCCGCTCCGGCCCCAATGTCTGGGAAATTCAAAAGGGAAGCGCCAAAATCAACATTTCTTATTACGAAAGAAATGGCCTGATCACGGGTGATGCTTATTTGTGTACCCTCTCCAAAAATAACATCAAGCCGCTATATGAATATTTGCTACGGCAAAACTATGACATCGAAGGACTCACCTTCAGCATAAAAGGACAGGATATCATTTTATCGCTGCTCATTTTTGATCGCTATCTGAATGTGGAAACGGGCATCGAGTTGTTCAACAGGCTATTCGAACAAGCTGATTATTACGACAATATTTTAGTAGAGGAATACGGAGCTTCGTGGAAATACGAAGAGTTTGATAAATAATAAAGGGGCTGCTCATAACTCCTTCGTCGTTATGAGCAGCCCCTTTATTATTTATTATTTCAGTATTCCTTTCATTAAAAACGCTGAGATCTCGGATTCCAGTTTTCCCTGATCAATGGATTTTCCCGGTTTATACCAATCGTACACCCAGCGAACAGAGGAAAGTACAGTATACAATATTATAGAAGAGTCCAGAGTGCGGAAGTCGCCTTCGGCGATGCCTTGTTCAATGATCATTTTGAAGCGGCGCTCATAATCTTTGCGTAGTTGCAGGAAATCTGTCAGCATCGGATCACTTAGGTGACGCCATTCGTCATTGAAAGCAGTCACGGAGGTCACGTCTTCCGTAGCGATAGAAATGTGCAGTTGGATCAGTGCTCTTACCTTATCAGAGGTGGTACCCTGCATAGCCTCCACTTCCTTCATACCAGAGAGGAAACGGTGCGCATTTTCAAAGCAAATGCCCTGAAGGATTTCTTCTTTGGATTTGATATGGTTATAGAGGCTAGAGGCTTTCAGGTTCACTGCCCTTGCCAAATCCCGCATCGAGGTAGCCGAATAACCCTTATCTCTAAACAAGCGGGCCGCCGCCTCATAGATTATCTGTTTTTTGCTTTTTTCCTCAGGCATCGAAGTTGACACTTATTTCTTTAGATTTTGCCAGGGACTGGCAGGTTAAAACGTAACCTTGCTCCAGTTCATCTTTTTCCAAAGCATAGTTGATCAGCATTTCTACCTCCCCTTTCTCTAGCTTTGCCCTACAAGTACTACAAACTCCTCCTTTACAGGAAAAAGGCAGATCCAGTCCTGCTTTGATGGCTTCATTGAGAATAGCCTCACTGTCCATTTCCATGGTAAACTGCTGAGTTTGTCCATCCAGCGTGACTTGTACCACGGCTTCAGATGTAGCGATATTCGGGTCTCGTTTTTCTTTCTTTTTTCTGACGATCTTATTCGGATCTACGAAGAACAACTCCGTTCGGATACGCTGTGGATCTACCTGTGCTTCTTCCAAGACCTGTTTGACCTCCAAAGTCATGTCATAAGGTCCACATAGAAAGAAAGCATCTACATTTTCGACATCTATCAGTTTATCCAGATAGAAGCGGCATTTTTCGGCATCAATCCGTCCTGTAAACCAATCGCTCCCCACGTCTTCCCTACTCAGTACATGATGGATTCTTAGTCTGCCTAAATAACTGTTTTTCAGGGCCTCTAATTCTTCACGGAAAATAATCGAATCAGTCTTGCGGTTACCGTAAAACAAGGTAAAGGTACTTTCCGGTTCTTTTTCCAAGGTAGCCTTCAAAATAGACATGACCGGTGTTATGCCGCTTCCGGCAACAAAAGCTACGTACTGGTGAGTCTCCTTTTCGTCAAATACTTTAAAAAAATGACCTTGAGGAGGCATAATTTCTAGGGTATCCCCTACCATAAGCACCTCATTGGCATAGGTTGAGAACAAACCTCCTTCCACCTTTTTAATAGCTACGCGGAGTTCTTCATTGAATGGGCTGGAACACAAGGAATATTGTCGCCTTACTTCTTCTCCATCCAAATCTATTTTGAGGCTAAGGTATTGCCCCTGCTCAAACTCAAACTCCTTGGTTAATTCTGCGGGCAGTTCAAAAGCTACAGAAACGCACTCCTCTGTCTCAGGCCTAATATCTTTTACTTTTAACGGATAATATTGTTTTGACATATCGACACGAATGAATGTTCGTTTGCAAATATACAAAACAAAGACAAGAGGCATTCATAAAGAGAGCCTTTTTAGAAAAAACTTCGTTTTTTTCTAAAAAGGCTCTCTTTAAAACACGATTACAGGCGAATCCGCTAGTAGAGGCGGATAAGACAGTTATTAAAGGCTATTGACGTGTTTCATCAATTTGCTCTTCAGGTTGCTAGCTTTGCTAGGGTGCCAGGTTTTACGCTTGGCCAGCTTATCGATCATGCTGATCACTTTAGGCAGGAACTTTTCAGCTTCTGCACGGTCAGTCATATCGCGAAGCCTTTTGATAGCTGAGCGAGCTGACTTTTTATAGTAGCGGTTATGCAAGCGTTTCTTTGCATCCTGACGTATTCTCTTCTTTGCCGATTTGTGATTTGCCATAATTCCTTTTATGTCAGATTTTAATTCGAGCTGCAAAGATAAAGTAATTTTGTAAACCTGCAAAGAATAAATAAAGAAAGTCATAATTAGGCTTGATAGGTCTGAACCCAGGCAATTAATATGGGGTTGTGTGAAAAGACCGAAGGACTTTTTACACAACCCCATATTTTTTTACTTCAACTTTCACAGCCCAAAAGCCTAATGGCCTGATCACCAAGCCTACTTTTCCTTTTCATATCATACTATTTCCTAAAAAATATTGCTTTTTCTCTTAAAGAACCCTTTTTTTGCAAAACAAAAATAAAATGCTTAAGTATTATATAATACAAGGTTTGATATTGGCCGCCTGGGGCGGCCAATATCATAATACATAATACAACATCGGACCAACTAACATGAATGATTTTTCTTTTATAGCCAACGCACATCCCTCTTACATTGAGTCAATGTATGAAAAATACCGGCAGGACCCCAACTCGGTTGAGTCCAGCTGGCAAGCTTTTTTTAAAGGCTTCGACTTTGCTTACCAGAATAACGGCATAAGTGAAGCAAGCAAAACCACTACTGTCGGACTGAATCCGAAAGAGATCCAGGTTCTTGCCCTCATCAAGGCCTTCCGCAACAGAGGGCACCTGTTGTCTACCACGAACCCTATCCGGAAACGTCGGGATCGCCATCCTAACCTGAACCTCGATGATTTTGGTCTTTCCGAAGCGGATCTCGATCAGGTTTTTTATGCCGGCCAGGAGGCCGGGCTACAAAATGCCACCCTGCGCGAGATCATCGAGCATATGCGCAAGGTATATTGCGGCAACATTGGGTTTGAGTATCACCACATCCAGGATCGCGAGAAAAGACGTTGGATCCGTGATCGTATTGAACAACATCATCCCGACAACAACTATGATGTGCCGGTGGAAAAGAAAAGGAGAATACTTGAAAAACTGAACGGCGCAGTCATCTTCGAAAAATTCCTGCATACCAAATATGTTGGCCAAAAGCGTTTTTCCCTGGAAGGAGGAGAAAGTGCCATTGTAGGATTGGATGCCATTATTAATAAGGCAACGGAGGATAAGGTAGAAGAAGTCGTCATCGGAATGGCTCACCGCGGCCGTCTGAATGTACTGGCGAATATTATGGGTAAAACCTATGCCCAGATCTTCAACGAATTTGAGGGTACGGCTGTACCTGATCTTAGTTTTGGTGACGGAGACGTGAAGTACCACCTGGGATATTCCTCTCAGGTTGAAACGACCAGTGGAAAAATCGTTCACCTCAAACTCGTTCCCAACCCTTCACACCTTGAATCGGTTAATCCGGTGGTTGAAGGTTTTGCACGAGCCAAGGCAGATATTTTGTACGACAGTGATTATGACCGGATCCTGCCCATCTTGATCCACGGGGACGCTGCTGTTGCCGGGCAAGGCATCGCCTACGAAACGGTACAGATGAGCCAGTTGGACGGTTACTATACCGGTGGGACGCTACATTTTGTCATAAATAACCAAATCGGGTTCACAACTGACTTTGATGATGCCCGGTCTTCCACTTATTCTACCGGCGTAGCGAATGTGGTGCAGGCGCCTGTATTCCATGTTAACGGAGATGATCCGGAAGCCTTGCTTTTTGCATCCGAACTGGCCATTGAATATCGTCAGTTATTCAACAGCGACGTGTTCATTGATTTGGTCTGCTACCGCCGTCATGGCCATAATGAAGGAGATGATCCCAAATTTACCCAGCCGGAGATGTACGACATAATCAACAAGCATCCCAACCCACGGGAAATCTACTCCAAGGAATTGATCGAAAGAGGAGATGTGGATAAAAAGCTGGCGGATGAATTGGAAGATGAATTCTGGAACCTACTTCAAGAGCGTCTGGATGATGTCAAAGAACGCCCCCTCGATTACGAGTATCAGGAACCGGAGCAAGCCTGGAGAGAATTAAAAAAGAAAACCGATGTCAGTGATTTTGAGGCTTCTCCGGAAACAGGTGTTCCCAAAGAACAGGTTGATTTCCTGATCAAGCACCTGATGAACCTGCCGGAAGGCTTCAAACCGCTTTCAAAGGTTAATCGCTTATTCAAGAGCAAACAAAAACTCCTGGATAACAATCAGCTTGACTGGGCTATGGGAGAACTCATGGCCTACGGTAGTATTCTGCTTGAAGGAAAAGATGTTCGGATGAGCGGACAGGATGTAAAAAGAGGTACGTTCTCGCATCGTCATGCCATTCTAAGAAACGCTAAGACCTACGAGGAATATAACCGCCTGCACGGAATGGAAGAAGGGCAGGGAAAATTCAGGATCTTTAACTCCCTTTTATCTGAATTTGGCGTAATGGGCTTTGAGTATGGCTACTCCCTGGCTACGCCCAACACCTTGGTTGTTTGGGAAGCGCAGTTTGGCGATTTCTATAACGGCGGTCAAACCATTGTTGATCAATATATCACTGCGGCCGAGTCTAAGTGGCAGCGGATGAGCGGTTTGGTAATGCTTCTGCCTCATGGCTATGAGGGGCAGGGCCCTGAACACTCCAGTGCTCGACTGGAAAGATTTCTGCAAAGCTGTGCGGAATTTAACATGACCGTAGCCAATGTAACGACACCGGCCAACTTTTTCCATTTGCTTAGAAGACAATTGGCCAGACCATTCCGTAAGCCTTTGGTTGTAATGTCCCCAAAATCGTTGCTTCGCCACCCTGAATGTGTTTCGGATATCAGCGAGTTTGCGAGTGGCAACAAATTCATGGAAGTAATAGACGACCGTACCATCAGCTCAAAGAATAAAAAGAAGGTCAAAAGAGTATTGCTTTGCACCGGAAAAGTATATTACGACTTACTGGCCAGGCAAAGAGAGGAAAACAGAGAAGATATAGCTATTGTTCGGGTCGAGCAATTGTATCCATTCCCGCTTAATCAGGTAGAGAAAATCCTGGAGCAATACAAAGACGCTGAAACCTACTGGGTGCAGGAAGAACCTGCTAATATGGGGGCCTGGCAGCATATTTTATCCACTTACCAGGGTAAGGTATTTAAACTGATTTCGAGAAAGAACAGTGCTTCTCCAGCTACCGGCTTCAAAAAAGTTCACGATGCCCAGCAGGAGGATATCATCAATAAAGCCTTCAATTAAAAAAGCGTATATAAAATAAAAAGCTGCCGGTGGCAGCTTTTTATTTTATATGCTTTTCAATTAATCGTTCACAGGCTTCTTCTAGCATTTGAAAGACCTGATTGAACCCATCGTCATCCCAATAAGGATCAGGCACACTGATGTTTTTACCGGGATTTGCAAAATTCATGATCATTGCAACTTTTTCTTTGTGTTCCCCATTAGCTGCGAGGCGCAAGATATCCTGATAATTAGAATGATCCATTGCCAGGATCAGATCAAATTTGTCAAAATCTGAGCGACCGAACTGGCGGGCTCGCTGATCTGTAATGTCAATACCATTTCTGTTGGCTTCTGCAATAGAACGAGGGTCCGGCAGCTCACCAATGTGCCAGGAGCCGGTTCCGGCCGAGTCAACTAGCCAATCCAGGCCTTTTTCCTCAACTTTTGTTTTCAAAATACCTTCTGCCATCGGAGATCGGCATATATTTCCCAGGCAAACCATGAGAATTCTCATGAAATAATTAGATTTTTGTGGTCTAAACTTAAATTAAAGCGAGTTGTTTTCCTTCTTGCCTTAATTAAGAATTTTTTTCGACTCAAGCATATAAAAATGAAAATAATTATTGCGGGCGCAGGAGATGTGGGGTTCCATTTGGCAGAATTGCTTTCTTACGAAAATCAAAATATCGTTCTGATCGACCAGGATCAGGAGGTATTGGATCATGCCTCCACACATCTGGACATCCTGGCCTTAAGAGGGGATTCTTCCTCCCTTGAATTACTGGAACAAGTAAACGTCGGCAAGGCTGATCTGGTGTTGGCTGTGACAACTTCTGAGAAAAACAACCTCCTCACGGCGATGGTTGCCAAAAAACTAGGGGCCAAACAAACCATTGCAAGGGTCGATTCATCGGCCTACCTGAGCGAAAGCAATTGCAATATCTTTAAGGAAATGGGCGTCGATATTCTCATTTCTCCTCGCGAGCTGGCCGCCGAAGAGATCTCACGGCTCATTAAGCAGTGTTCTTTTACCGATGTTTTTGAATTCGAAGAAGGTAAACTGCAATTGGTAGGCTTTACTATATCAGATCATTCCCCGCTGGCTAACCTCCGGGTCGGAGATATCCCTAGCCTCAATCCGAATATCCGATTGAAGCCCATCGCCATACTAAGAGGAAATGAAACCATTATCCCGGAAACGCAAACCTATCTGCGAAGAAATGACCATATCTATTTCATCAGTAATAAAGAAAACATCTCCGAACTCATAGGAATTGTAGGAAAAAAACAAAAACCTGTCAAAAATGTCATGATCCTGGGCGGTACCCCCATGGGGAAAGCGACTGCCCGGAGACTGGAAGGGAGCTATAATGTAACTTTAATAGAGAAAAATAAAGAACGCTGTAAAGCACTGGCAGAAGAATTTAATCAAACCCTCATCATTAACGGGGATGCCAGCAACCTGGATCTGCTCATCGAAGAGGGCCTCCAAAATATGGATGCCTTTATTGCACTTACCGCAAATTCTGAAACGAACATCATCGCCAGCCTGGCCGCAAAAGAACAAGGCGTGTACAAGACCATCGCCCAGGTTGAAAATAAAGAGTACATCCACCTGTCGCAAAATATCGGTGTGGATACCCTCATTAATAAAAAACTCATCGCCGCTAACAACATCTTCCGATATGTACGCAAAGGCCAGATCGAAGCCATCACCAGCCTGTACGGAGTGGATGCCGAGGTAATTGAGTTCGTTGTCAATAAGAAAAACTTCATGACCAAAAAGCCGCTTTCCAAGCTTCATATTCCAACAAAAGCATTGGTGGGCGGGGTTATCAGAGGCGAACAAAGCCTGATCCCGGATGATAATTTCCAATTGAATGTGGACGACCGGGTCATCGTTTTTGCCCTGCCGGAAGCGATTCCCAAACTGGAAAAGCTTTTTAGATGATCAATTACAAACCAGTTATCCGGGTCCTGGGTTTCCTGTCAATCATTATTGGCCTTTTAATGTTGACAGGGCTTCCTTTTTCCATTTTATACGAAAGTGGAGATGCCATCTCTTTAGTGGCTTCTGCCTTTGCCGCCATATTGACCGGCCTTCCGCTATTGCTCTTAACTCGCAAGGGGGATAAGGGCATACGAAAAAGAGAAGGCTATCTGATCGTAGCTCTCGGTTGGCTGACCATGGTGACAATCAGTATGTTGCCTTATTTGTTCAGCGGAGTTCTCTCCAGCGTAACGGACGCCTTCTTCGAGACCATGTCCGGAATGACTACTACAGGGGCCAGCGTTTTAACGGATATTGAAGCTACCCCTAAAGGAATCCTGTATTGGCGCAGCCTTACCCAATGGATCGGTGGCATGGGGATCATTGTACTGACAGTCGCTATCTTTCCTTTGCTCGGAATCGGTGGTATTGAATTGTTCGTGGCGGAAGCGCCGGGCCCCACCTCCGATAAATTACACCCGCGCATTCAGGAAACGGCCAAGAGGTTGTGGCTGATCTATGTAGCCTTGACGGCCCTGCTGACGTTCATACTGTATTTCTCCGGCATGACTTTTTATGACGCGATCAATCATGCCTTTACCACCATGGCTACCGGTGGATTTTCTACAAAAAATGCCAGTATGGCTTATTTTGATGTGCCTCATATTCAGTATATCATTACCTTGTTTATGTTCATAGCCGGCACGAACTACACAGTTATCTACCTTGGACTGAATGGAAAGTTCAAACGCGTTTGGGAAAGTGATGAGTTTCGATTTTATGTTATCCTGGTGGTTCTTTTGACCATTTTGATCACTATTTCAGTGATGAATCATTCCGGTAACGGCCTCGAAAAATCTTTCCGGGATAGCATATTTCAAATTGTATCACTCATAACGACCACCGGCTTTGTATCTACAGATTACACGCAATGGTCACCCGGCCTGACTATGATCTTTTTCATCCTCATGTTTCTAGGCGCCTGTGCCGGCTCTACCAGCGGAGGGATCAAACTGGTTCGGCACTATGTATTTTTCAAAAATTCCATTCTGGAGTTTAAGAGGATTGTCCACCCCAGGGCCATCGTTCCGGTCAAACTAAACGGCAGTGTAGTATCGGGTCGGATCAGAACGCACATCATTATTTTTCTGCTGCTTTATCTTTTCTTTTTTGTTCTGGGGTCTATCGTGCTTTCTATATTAGGTTTGGACTTCCTAACGGCTATTGGGGCCACCGCTACTTCACTGGGTAATGTGGGACCCGGTATCGGAGATGTCGGCCCGGTAGATAATTTCGCCTGGCTGCCTGCTAATGTCAAATGGGTACTGAGCTTTTTAATGCTGCTCGGAAGATTAGAGCTATTTACCATATTGGTTCTGTTCAGTCCCTATTTTTGGAAGTCTAATTAACTTCGACCTTCGACCTTCGACCTTCGACCTTCGACCCTAAAATAAAAAGGGTCTGTCCAAAATCATTGGTACAGACCGGTAAATCATAATCCCATGAAACAATCATGTCTACAAATATATGAAATAATCTATAATATGACAAGTTTTACTCATATGTCGCTTCTTTTTTTTTGAAAAAAAATACTTTCCGTTTTAATCTTTAACCAAACAAAGGCATCAATCGTAGAAAAGGTTTATAATTAAGCTATTAATTGCTTAACTTTAGCAATGACATTAAACAATCTACAAAACCAAAAACTTTAGTGATATGTCTGAAGAAAATCCAAATCCAAGTCAAAGTACCAGCGGAACTGACCCGAAAGTAGTAGGCCTCGTTTCTTACTTAACCATTATCGGATGGATTGTTGCTCTGATTTTGAATAGCAACAATAAGAGTGAGTTTGGTTCTTTCCACATTCGTCAGTCTTTAGGTATTATTTTGACCGGTTTTGTTCTGGGCTTTGTGAATGTAATTCCAATCCTGGGGCAAATTGTTTGGATCGTTGGGATTATCCTACTGATCATCTTGTGGTTCATCGGATTCATCGCAGCGATACAGGGAGAGAAAAAAGTTGTGCCTGTACTGGGACAGTATTACCAGGACTGGTTCAAGTCTTTATAAGACCCACTGCGTATCAAACGCTCGATAAAGGGGATGAAAGGGTTTTCATCCCCTTTTTATTTTTATTAAAAACCTTCGTCTTTGACGAAGGTTTTTAATAAAAATAAAAAAACCGAGCATGGCCCGGTTTCTTCTATATCAATCATAATTCTGTGAAATGCAATTTATTGGTCGGTTGTCATCTCTTTCTATTCCTTCACCATACAACCTACATCTTTTTAAAATCAAATATCATGCCAAAAACAATCGAATATTTTTTTTCATTAGAGGTGTTTAAATGGATGGCGGCCAGCGGCCGCCATCCATTTAAACACCTCTAACAGAAAAATTTATCTTGTGTGCTATGCTCTTTTCTCAGAATTGACCAACAACCACTTTTTCTGTTCTTTGAATCTGTAGCGCTGTTTTAATTTCAACACCAGCCAGGGAAATAGTCCCAGCGAAAGTAACAAAGCTCCCATTGACCAGGCGAAGGATGGGTTGGCAACCAACTCTCCGGCAGAGGAAATGCCTAAAATAATTAAAGTTGAAAATGGAAGAGAAAAAGCCAGTACATTCAATCCTAATTCCAAATGAAAAGTAGGTTGTTTTACATTGACTGCTTCTGCACTTTCTAAGGTTCGAATAGCCGACATATGCGCAAAAGGCCAAAAACTAGCGGCACTTTGAGGAAAAATAAGGATTAATAAGACAGTAACCGGATCCGAAACACCCAGAATAGTTATAACCACCGCACTGAAAAGGAAGGCTAAACCTGAACGAAAAACCAGCAACTGCAATATTTGTCCGAATTGTTTTCTATTAAAACGGACCGCCATGCCTATAAACAGCAAAACCATAGGAGTCATCAAAGCGCTCATCCGAAGTACGGCATCCTCCAGGAAAACTGGAAGAGCTGAAATATTCAGTCCGAAACACAGTAAAATTATCGCCGATATCATTACCAGGTTAACCGGCTCATTTAGTAAGGCCAGCATCAAACTTTTCAAGCGTTTCTTTCTATCGGGCGTTTCCTGAGCGTCTCCTTTACGAAGCCCATAATACATCTGCATGGCCATTAAATAAAGAATGATCAGCACAAAAACCTTATTCCCAACATCTGCCAGTGCCGCCTGGGCCAAACTGGCTTCTCCTAAATATTCCATCACAAAGGGAAAGCATGATAAGCCAGGGGCCAGAGAAGGAATCAGCAGTAGGTAGGTACGGTAGCTCGCCGTATTTTTCTGAATCCCCACCAATGGAAGCAAATATCTGGCTGCTAACAACATCAACAAATTGAACAGCAGGGCCAAAACCGGTAGCATTAATAAAGTGGGTTCAATTTCGATTTTCAGAAGAGCTACAAAAATAGTTGCAGGCAAAGCAATACTCAATATTAATACTTTCACCCCCCCTAATTGCTCCTTGTTCTTTATTTTCCGCTTTAGCAGTAATCCGATTACAATCAATAAAATAAAAGACAAGGTCTTTTGTATCGCAAAATTCATAGATGGCTCAAATTTTTTACCAGGTAATAATGGAAATAGGAATCATCCCAATCGTTGATTCCTACCTAAGCTGAAAATTGTTGGTAATCGGCTAATAGTTATCGACTTATCACTTGCTCCGAACATTGAAGTTTAAAAAATTATCCCCCGTGGGGAAATAATTTTAATTTTCTATGTACGGCCTACAGATAAGCGATAACTAATCAACCGACAACGCACAACTGATAACAAATAACTGACAATTAAACCAGTACTTTTTTCAGGGCATCCGCAAACATTCCCATCTCCTCCTGGGTGCCCATACTTACCCGGCAATACGACTGTCCCCATACTTGGAAGGCCCGGACTCCAATTCCCTGAGCAAACATTTTTTCAAGGAATGGCTTACCTTCCATAGCAATCGGGAATAAAATAAAACTAGTGTGTGAAGGGATGTAATCAAATCCCATGGCTGTAAGTTGGTCGTTGACAAAAGAGCGGGCCTCCGCCGTCCATTTCTTGGAGTTGGCCTGAAACTGCTTATCCTTCAAGGATGCCATAGCTCCCATAATCGAAGTCACGCACAATCCCATGTTGCTCCTAACCATAGAAGTGATCATTTCAATGGTCTCAGGCAAGGCAACCATATACCCAATACGCAGGCCGGCCATAGCATGGATTTTAGAAAATGTACGGGCGACCATCACGTTTTTCCCTTTTCTCACCAGGTCTACCATACTTTTCGATTCACAATCGTCCAGGAATTCCAGGTAGGCTTCATCAACAAAAACGGGCACCTTATCTGACACAGAGGAACAAAAGGCTCTAAGCTTCGCATTGTTTGTAATGGAGCCCGTAGGATTATTCGGGTTACAGATATATACCAATTTCGTTTTTTTATTCACAGCCGCTTCCATTCCGTCGAGGTCGTGTTCCCAGTCTTTGGTCAGCGGTACTTTTTTCCATTCTGCATCAAAACGCATAGCTGTGTTGATCAGAGACATATAAGCGGGATCTGCAGCTACGATGTTTCCTCCTCCCACAAAATGACTGATAGCTGTTTTCTCCAACAGATCCGTAGAGCCGGGGCCGAGCAGAATGTGCTCCTCGCTGACGCCCTCTTTTTCTGCCAGCATTTTCCGCAGTTCAGCAGCCTGAGAATGCCCGTATCTGTTTCCATTCGATACTGCCTCCATGATAGCCAGGCGAGTATTGTCGGAAGGACCAAATGGGTTTTCATTGGCCAGCAAACGCGCTTTCAGCGTTCTAACATCCGGGCGATTGGGTAATTCCAGTTCCCAGAATCCAACATTTTTACGGTATTGATGAGTAGCTGAGGAAGATTTGGCTGAAACCAGTGTCGGCGCAGCTACCAAACCTGTGGTGAAAAGGGCGGTGGCTCTCAGCCATTTACGGCGATCAATGTGATTAGACATGAGTTGTGTTTTTTCTTTTTGAAGAATAAGTACAGTGCATTCAAATTAACTCAACAAATGATTGGCTGCCGGCCGGCAGCCAATCATTTGTGATTATTAAATTGCCAAAAGAATATTATTGGAAGCCTCCAATAATATTCTTTTAAGTAAAAGTAAATTGCAGAATAAGCTTCTTATAACTATTTTTAAATCAGATTGTTACGGCCAAAAAACAAAAAACAGCATATCGTTTTTAGATACAGAATTTTAAAAAACATTTTATTTCTTTTGCCCTCAAAAACACCACCAAGAATCCACCTGACCAAATATTTTACCGGATACTGATTTTGTTTAAAATTTCTTTTGTTATGCCCATTTCAAAAGCAGATGCTCTTTTCAGCCTCATACGGACGATGAGTAAGTCGGAAAAAAGGAGCTTTACACTTTATGTAAAAAAAATACAGGGAGGAGAACAGGAAACTCAGTTTTTCCAATTGTTCAAAATAATAGAGCCCATGGAGGCTTATAGAGAAGAGGAGATCCTTCAAAAACTTCAGCCCTTAAATAAGTCACAACTCGTCAACCTGCGCAGGCATCTATATCAACACTTGTGTACCAGCCTTCGCCTGGTGCACCTCAAAAAACGCATAGATACGCAAATACGTGAGCTCATCGACTATGCTGAAATCCTTTATGGGAAAAGCCTGTATCTGCAAGCCCTTCAATTATTGCACAAAGCCAAGGGCATGGCAAAAGGCCACCATCTCGACCTTATGCACCTGGAGGTCCTGGAGTTTGAAAAACGCATCGAATTCAGGCATATCACCCGGAGTATGCGCGGCCATACGGGCAACCTTACACAAGAAACCGACAGCAGAGCCTCCGTTATTGCCAAAACCATTCAATTGTCTAATCTGGCACTCGAACTACAAGGACAGTACATACAAAAGGGGCAGGCGCACAATGAACAAGACGCGGAGCTTCTCCGCCGGCGCCTTCACCCCACCTTACCTCCATTGAAGCATACTGCGGCTCAGCGAACTTTTTTCGAGAAAATTTATTTATACCAGGCCTATTTCTGGTATGCCTTTCAAATGAATGACCTGGGAGACTGCCACTACTATATAAATATGAGCCTTCACTTATTTGACCGTTATCCAGCCATGAAAAAGGAAGACGCAGATATGTTTATGCGCTTGTTGCATCAGGATATGAGTATTTCCTTTCAAAAAGGGGATTCGAAAAGATTAGAGAAGCGACTGCAAACATTATCTGATTTCTTTGAGGAGTTTAACCCGCATTTCAATCCAAATTCCCACCAAATGGGTCGCTTGTACTTGCAACTGGCCAGGCTCAATCAGTTTATTGTTTCGGAACAATACGAGGAGGCATTACCACTCATTAAAGGAACCCTTCGTTTTATCGATCTACACCAAAGTACCATGGACCCGCACCGGGTGATGGTACTGTACTACAAGATCGCCGGTATATATATTGGTAGCCGCCAGTCTCATCACGCTATTTCTTATCTCACCAAAATCATAAACAACGACGGCAAGCACCTGAGGGCAGATATTCAGGTCTATTCCCGAATATTGTTCCTGATGGCTCATTTTGATTTGCAGAATTTTGATGTGATGGAGTTTCTATGCCCACAATTTGAGCGCTTTTTTCGTAAACATGGAGAACTGAATTCCCTCCAAATAAGCTGTTTCGATTTTCTCAAACAGATTTATAAACTTCCCAAAGAACAAATGGAAGGCCGATTCCTTATTTTCCAAAACAGCTTAAAAAGCTTGCGGGCAGATCCTTTTTTAAACAGGTCTTTCGCTTATTTAAATACCTTGTATTGGGTAGCCAAAAAACTTTTATAAAAAAAAATGCCGGAATATTTATTTCCGGCACTCACAAAAATCACAATCTTAAAGGTTTATTTCTATGTATTCTTCGTGTTTAAATGCTTGAAAAATACTTAAGTAAGAGGGAAGGTTCACTCATCCATCAAAAGTTACTTATCTAAAATTCTTAAAATGAATGAACACTCAAATATATTATAAATCACTGCTTTATTTTTGGACAGTTTTATAGCATTAAACCATATGAAAATTCACAAAAACACCCCACTCCTAATGTTTTAGAAAAAAAACCGGACTTTACAGCCCGGTTCATCATAAATATTGTTCTTGTGAAATGAAATTCTTACCGCTTTAAGAATAACTTGTGCTTCATAGCATCTGATACAAATGTAGATCAAATAGGCTTCATGAAAAAGGACACTTATAGATCATGATACCATATAAAAAAATCAGGGAATGCCTACAAGCGTACAAAAGCTGCTTTTAAAAAGTGAGTCAAAGAACTTATCCTGGAGTATTTTTATTTTATAGAAGTTCTTTAAAACATTCACAAAACCAATTTTAACTGCCATGAAATCACTCTTGTTACTTATATCCATTATTTGCTGCATCTATCTCCAGGCTCAGCCTTCCCTGGTAATTGAATCCTTTGCCACCGGCCTCAGCCAGCCGGTAGACATAGCCCATGCAAATGATGATCGATTGTTCATTGTTGAAAGAGGGGGGCTGATCAAAATTGTTTATCCCAATGGTAGTGTGGAGTCCACTCCCTTTTTAGATATTGATGCTCGTGTCAATTCTTCCGCCGGTGAGCGAGGTCTTTTAGGCCTGGCCTTTCATCCCGATTACGAGACAAACGGCTATTTTTTCGTCAATTATACAGATAGTGGCGGTGACACCAAAGTGTCCCGTTTCAGCCGGGATGCCAACAACCCCAACCTGGCAGATCCCAATAGTGAAAAACTTATTTACGCCGTCGACCAGCCTTTTACCAACCATAATGCCGGAGATATTGCCTTCGGTCCCGACGGCTATTTGTACATCCCCCTCGGAGACGGCGGATCGGGCGGCGATCCCGGCGACCGCAGCCAGGCGACCCTGAACCCGCTCGGCAAGATTCTGCGCCTCGATATCGATACCGATGAAAACACCCCTTATGCTATCCCTTCTGACAACCCGTTTCTAGGCAGTAGTACCGTCCTGGACGAGGTCTGGGCCATCGGCCTGCGCAACCCCTGGCGCTTCAGCTTCGACCGAGAAACAGGCGACATGTGGATCGGCGATGTCGGCCAGAATGCCTGGGAAGAGATTGACTTTCAACCGGCTAGCAGCACTGGAGGCGAAAACTATGGCTGGCGCTGTTATGAAGGCAATGATGTTTTTAATCTCAACGGCGTCTGCCCAGATGCCAACACTCTAACCTACCCCGTATTCGTATATCCTCATTTGGATGACAACGTTTGCCGTTCGGTCACCGGCGGTTTTGTTTATCGCGGCAATAATCACCCCGATTTAGAAGGATATTATGTTTATGCCGATTTCTGCACCGGCATCATCGGCGGCATTGCCCCTGACGGTGAAGGTGGTTGGAACCACGACAATTTACTCGACTGGAACAACAGTCAGATCGTCACTTTTGGCGAAGATGCCGAAGGCGAACTATATTTTGCTGCTATCGGACAAGGCATTATTTATCAGGTTAAAACCTTGGTGGTGAGTTCTGCCAATGATTTCCCCGGCCTGGAAAAAGTCACCCTCTCCCCTAACCCATTCCAGGATCGCCTGCAACTGCGAATAGAAAGTCAGCTAAAAGGAGATTTTGTGCTTAGCCTGATCAATGTAAACGGGCAGGAAGTGTTCAGCCGAAAGGAAAGCTTTATACCCGTTTTTTCTGCGGAATATGATGTATCCGACATTCCTTCCGGTATTTATTTTTTGCGGATAAAAAGCGGGAATCAGCTAGCCAGTTGGAAAGTGGTGAAAAACTAGGGTAGGCTGACGAAAAAGACCTGCGGTCTTTTTCGCCAACCAATAATATTCTTTTACTAAATTTGCCGATCAAACATAAAACCATCAAAAATGAGTGATTCTTCCTTAACGGCAGTAATAAAAACCAACAAAGGGGACATCCGTCTCCGCTTATTCGCTAAAAAAGCTCCTTTAACAGTCGGCAACTTTGTCAACCTGGCCAAAAGAGGTTTTTATGATAATTTAATCTTCCATCGGGTCATCCCCGACTTCATGATCCAGGGTGGTTGCCCGCTGGGCAGAGGAAGCGGCGGCCCCGGGTACCGTTTTGAAGATGAATTTGATCCGATCCTTTTACACGATCAACCAGGTATTCTATCCATGGCCAATGCCGGCCCAAACACGAACGGAAGCCAGTTTTTTATCACTCACGTCCCCACTCCATGGCTCGACCGCAAACATTCCGTTTTCGGACAAGTAGAAAGTGAGGACGATCAGGCAGTAGTTGACAGCATTGCCGGAGGTGATGTCATGGAAAGCGTTACTATAGAAGGTGATACCAGCGAACTGGAAGCACAACTGGCCGATCGTTTGGCTGAGTGGAATGAGATTCTGGATAAGCAAGCTTAAACATGTCCTACACTGCACATAATTTAACCGATACCATTGTAGCCCTCGCCACTCCACCCGGCGTGGGTGCTTTGGGCGTCATTCGTCTTTCGGGACAAGACGCCATCAAAATAGCTGATATCATTTTCTGGGGTAAAAAGCTGGAAAAACAGCCTTCCCACACCATCCATTTCGGCACCATCAAGGACGATCAAGGCCGCATCATCGACGAGGTGCTGGCTTCCTTATTCGTATCGCCTCATTCCTACACCAAGGAAAACGTGGTCGAATTCAGCTGTCACGGCTCCAACTACATCATTCAGGAGATCATCCAGCTGTGCATTCAAAAGGGCGCCCGCATGGCCCAGCCGGGCGAGTTTACGCTACGAGCTTTCCTCAACGGCCGCATGGACCTCAGTCAGGCGGAGGCCGTAGCTGACCTGATCGCCTCCAACTCCCGCTCTTCTCACGACCTGGCGATCAAGCAACTTCGGGGTGGCATCTCCCAAGAGATCAAAGATCTCCGGCAGCAGCTGATCGACTTCGCCAGCCTGATTGAGTTGGAACTCGACTTCAGCGAAGAGGACGTCGAATTTGCAGATCGCGATGACCTTCGTGCGCTGGTACAAAAAATCCAAAAACTCATCCACTCCCTGATTGAATCTTTCCAACTAGGCAATGCCATCAAGCAAGGTGTCAGCACCGTCATCGCCGGTCGGCCCAATGCCGGGAAGTCTACGCTTCTAAATGCCCTGTTGAATGAAGAAAGGGCCATTGTCAGTGACATCGCCGGCACTACGCGCGACACCATCGAGGAGGTACTGAATATTAATGGTGTACAATTCAGAATTATTGATACAGCCGGTATTCGTCAGGCCCAGGATGCCATTGAAGAAGTAGGCGTTCAGAAAACCATGGAAAAGATCGAGCAATCGGCCATATTAGTGTATGTGTTCGATGTGATCCAGATGTCACCGGAAGAAGTTCGGGCCGACTTGTCGAAGCTCTACCGCGAAGGTGTGCAGCTGTTAATTGTTGCGAATAAGATGGATTTGAATCCGTACACCAAATTTGAACAATACTTCCCCCAACAAGAAGCAGAGGTCCGCAAGACCAACGACACTCCCCTGGAACCCCGGAACCCAGGAACCCCGGAACCCAATCAATGGGTCCCCATCTCCGCTCTTAACCAAATGAACATTGACTACCTCAAAGATAAGCTTTACCAATCGGTCATCTCCCAGCAAGTCAGCATGGATGATGCGGTGGTGAGTAACATTCGTCATTACGAGGCGCTGCAGAAGGCCTATGATAGTCTGACGGCTGTACTCCAAGGCATGGACACGGGCGTCACCTCCGACTTTGTGGCGATGGACATTCGCCAGGCGCTGCATTACCTGGGTGAGATCACGGGTGAGATCAGCACGGATGATTTGTTGGGGAATATTTTTTCGAATTTTTGTATTGGGAAGTAGTACCAGCTTCAGCTTGTCCGTTCTGCGGACTTTAGTCTGCAGCAGTTGTTTTTCCCTACCCAAACAAGCTAAAGCTCGCTTTACTGGCAAACTGAAGTTGGCGGTACGGTAGGGAATTACACCAACCAAGCACATGGATAAAAATGGCCTTCCATCTCGCATCACCATAAATCCTGCCATTTGCCAGGGCAAACCCTGTATCCGTAATCTGCGCTATCCGGTTGCTGTCATACTTGACATGCTCGCAGCGGGGGAAAGTATTGAAGAAATATTAAATGAGTTTGATGATTTGGCAGAGAAAGATATCCGGGCTTGTCTGGAGTATGTAGATAAAGGTGATAGAGAGGGATTGAAACCATAATCCAATAAAAACGTACAAATTAACTCTCTACCCTTCAGCTTTCAAGTCTATAAACCGCAAGCACTACTTCCAAAAATTTAATTACTTTAGAGTGTTTCGTACACAATCCCAGTCACATGAAAACACCAGAACAGCAGGCACGTGAAAAAATAGACCAACAACTCCGAGAAGCCGGCTGGATCATCCAAACGATGAAGTCCTTCAACCCAGCCGCAGGGTTGGGTGTGGCCATCTGCGAATATCCTACCGATACCGGTCCCGTCGATTACCTTTTAATGGTCAATAAAAAACCGGTGGGTGTCATTGAGGCAAAACGAGCCAAAGAGGGCGAACGCATCACCACTGTCGAAGATCAATCCGAACGATATGCAACCAGCCAATTAAAATGGAGCGTCAATCAGGATCCACTGCCTTTTGTGTATGAAAGTACTGGCATACTGACGCACTTCCGGGATCTGCGGGATCCCAAACCTCGCTCCCGCCGGGTATTTTCTTTCCACCGACCCGAGACGATGAAAAAGTGGCTTGAAAAAGAGGAAACCCTCCGAGCCAGACTGCATAACTTTCCTGAACTCAATACCACCGGCCTCCGGGATTGCCAGATCAACGCCATCCAGAACCTGGAGCAGTCTTTTAAAGAAAACCGGCCCAGAGCTTTGATTCAAATGGCTACCGGTAGTGGAAAGACCTTCACGGCCATTACGGCGGTTTATCGTTTGCTCAAATTCGCTGGAGCGAAGCGGATCCTCTTTTTGGTGGATACGAAAAACCTGGGCGAACAAGCCGAACAGGAATTCATGGCTTACAGCCCGAATGATGATCCAAGAAAGTTCACTGAATTATACGTAGCTCAACGCTTGAAGTCTTCAAGCATACCTGACAACCTGCATGTATGCATCAGCACCATCCAGCGGATGTACAGTATCCTGAAAGGGGAAGAATTGGATGAGTCGACGGAAGAAACCAACCCCAATGAAGTTAAACAGAAAAAGAAAGAGCCGCTGCCGGTAGTGTACAACCCAAAGATTCCGGCGGAATTTTTCGACTTCATTATCATCGATGAGTGCCACCGCTCGATCTATAACCTTTGGAAACAGGTCCTGGAGTATTTCGACGCCTTCCTGATCGGTCTGACAGCTACTCCGGATAGCCGGACCTTTGGCTTTTTTAATGAAAATGTGGTGAGTGAATACTCGCATGAAAAAGCGGTGGCCGACGGAGTGAATGTGGGATATGAGATCTATACCATTGAAACGAAAATAACCAAAGAGGGTGCCAAGATCGAAGCTCAGGAATTTGTCGATAAACGAAACCGCCTGACGCGCCGAAAACGCTGGGAACAGTTGGACGAAGAGGTGCATTACAGCAAAAAACAATTGGATAATGAGGTGGTCAACATGAGCACTATCCGGAATATAATCAAGGCTTTCCAACAAAAGCTACAAACAGATATTTTTCCCGGAAGGGAGGAGGTGCCCAAAACCCTGGTCTTTGCTAAATCGGACAGCCATGCCGACGACATTATCAAAATCGTACGGGAAGAATTTGGAGAAGGCAATCAGTTTTGCAAAAAGGTTACCTACAAAAGCAAGGATGATCCAAAGAGTGTGCTGCAGTCCTTCCGGAACGACTTCTACCCTCGTGTGGCCGTCACGGTCGATATGATCGCCACCGGTACGGATGTGAAACCGATCGAGTGCCTGCTGTTTATGCGGGATGTGAAAAGCAAGAATTATTACGAGCAGATGAAGGGCCGCGGTACCCGTACCCTGGGCCAGGATGACCTGCAAAAGGTGACGCCTTCCGCCCTGACTGCTAAAACACACTTTGTGATCATCGATGCGGTGGGCGTGTGTAAATCTGTAAAAACGGACAGCCGGCCCCTGGAACGTAAGAAATCCGTTTCTTTGAAAGATCTGATGATGACGGTGGCCATGGGTGTCAAAGATGAAGATACCCTGACCTCTCTGGCCGGACGCCTGGCCCGGCTCAATCAGGAGATTGACCGAAATGAAAAAGAGAAGATGGCAGAGCTGGCCGACGGCCGGACGATCAGCACCATCACCAAGGATCTACTCAATGCTTTTGACCCGGATGTCATCCAAAACCAGGCCCGGGAGCAATTCCAACTGCCGGAGGAAACTCCACCTAGCGAATTACAATTGAAAGAAGCCCAGGAAAGTCTCATCGAAAAAGCGGTCGAACCTTTTTACAAGCCGGACTTCCGAGAGTATGTAGAGAACGTCCGGAAAACCTACGACCAGATCATCGATACCGTCAACCGGGATGAGATCACCCACGCCGGCTGGGATCAGGATGCCAAAGATAAGGCGGAGGCCATGGTCCAAAGTTTTCGGGAATACATCGAGGCGAATAAAGATGAAATCACAGCTCTACAGATCTTTTACAACCAGCCTTATCAACAAAGGTCCTTCACCTACCAAATGATCAAAGAGCTGAATGAAAAGCTGAAGGCCGACAGACCTCAACTGGCACCTTTACGTGTATGGCAGGCCTATGAGCAACTGGAAAAGGTCAACGGTCAGAGCCCGAAGAATGAGCTGATCGCCCTGGTCTCCCTGATCCGTCGGGTGAGTGGTATTGACGATGCCCTAACGCCTTATGATAAAACCGTGAATAAAAACTTCCAGGACTGGGTCTTTAAAAAGCAGGCCGGACCGCTTAAATTCACCCCTGAACAGATGGACTGGCTGCGTATGATTAAGGATCATATTGCTACTTCCTTCCAATTGGAAAGGGAAGATCTGGACTATACCCCTTTTGATGCGGAAGGGGGAGTTGGTAAGATGTATCAGTTGTTTGGAAGTGAAATGGAAGCCATTATTGATGAATTGAATAAAGAATTGGTTGCTTGATGGACAAGAATGAAATAAAGCAAATACCTAAAGGCTGGGAAGTTGTCTCTCTTGGAGAAATTATAAGAATTTCTTCTGGTAAAAACTTGACTCAGAGGGAAATGAATTTAGGAGGTAAATTTGAAGTCTACGGAGGAAATGGTATTACAGGAAAACACGATGAATATAACGTTGAAGAAGCCACAATTGTCCTTGGAAGAGTAGGGTATTATTGTGGTAGTGTCCATATTACAAGTCCAAAATCTTGGGTTACTGATAATGCATTTATTACTTCATTTCCTGAAAATCTTATTGATAAAAAGTTTCTTTTTAGCCTTTTAACATACATCAATTTAGGCCAATATAGTAATTCAACAGCCCAACCTGTGATATCAGGAAAATCTATTTATCCAGTCAAAACTTTACTCCCTCCCCTCCCCGAACAGCTCCGCATTGTCGACAAGATCGAGGAGCTGTTCACCCAACTCGACAAGGGGGTGGAGCAGCTCAAGGCCGTGCAGCAGCAGTTGCAGACGTATCGGCAGGCGGTGTTGAAGGCGGCGTTTGAGGGGAAACTCACGGAAGGTCGAAGGTCGAAGATCGAAATGATAGAAGAATCATCGGCGGGCGGCTCTCCCCCTCTAGGGGGCCGGGGGGCTGCGCAGGCCCAATCAGCAGAAGACCTCCTGGAACAAATCAAAATCGAGCGGCACCGGCATTATGAGCAGGAATTGGAACAGTGGACGGCCGAGGTTGAGGAATGGGAAGCCAATGGGAAGCCAGGTAAGAAGCCGCGCAAGCCTCGTCCGCCGAAGGAATATCCACCTTTGACGGAGGAGGAGCTGAAGAAATTGCCGGAGCCGCCTGAGGGGTGGAAAATATCTAGATTGGGAAATTTTGCAGATATAATTGGTGGAGTCACAAAAGGTAGAAAATTGGAGGGCAGGGAAACAATTGAGCTACCATATTTAAGAGTGGCAAATGTCCAAGATGGATATCTTGACCTAAAAGTAATTAAGACTATTCAGGTACTCCTTGAAGATTTAGAAAAGTATAGGCTCCAGGAGGGAGATGTTCTCTACACTGAGGGAGGAGACAAAGATAAACTAGGTAGAGGGACCATTTGGAAGAATGAAATTGACAATTGTATCCATCAAAATCACGTGTTCCGAGCGAGGCTGTTTAAAGAGCTAACCCTCCCTAGCTTTATTGCATATTATTCGCAAACCCAAGAAGCGAAAACTTATTTTTTCAGAAATGCAAAACAAACGGTGAATTTAGCTTCCATCAATATGACTGTCCTTTCCAATCTTCCAGTTCCAATTCCACCTACCGAAGAACAGCATCAAATACTTGAAGAAATCGAATCCCGCCTATCCGTATGCGAGCAAGTCGAAAAAACGATCGAGGCCAATCTGCAGAAGGCTGAAGCGTTGCGGCAAAGTATTCTGAAAAAGGCCTTTGAGGGCAAGTTGGTCCCGCAGGATCCGAAGGATGAGCCGGCGAGGGTATTGTTGGAGCGGATAAGGAAAGAGAAGTCCGCCTCCGCTTCATAACCTGCGAAGTTGTTCTAACGAAGAAGGCGAGGCTTCGGAAGAGACGGTCCGCCTTCGCTTTCCAGCTTCTGTGGCCATTAGGTAAAGGATGTAAGGCTTCGGCGGACGGAGAAAGCAGATGAAATTGTTGTAAACCATAAAAACCAAATCCCATGAACTATTGGCAGATTGCAAACGGTGATGATAGCCGTGATTATTCTTCCATTTTTTTACGCTATGGAGTAGCCTTTATTGGCCCCGGAAATATCGGTCCAATTGACGTAGCCAAAAATATTCCTCGATATGAAGAAATTGGTCGATGGAAGGATGTAAAACCCATCTTGGAACTTAAGGCAGGTGATAGAATTATCCTTAAGAATGGTCGCAGAGAAATGTTAGCAGCAGGAGAAGTTGTTAAACATGAAGGCAGTATTTATAATTATTCTCACCTTTTTGGAGATATTGATGGGTGGAACTTGCAACACTTTGTAAAAGTGCGATGGAAAAAAATAGCCTGTCGATATGAAAAAATGGTCTTTTCTATTAGCACACTTCAAGGAATGAATTCTCCGAAAGTCAGAGCCGACATAGAAGCCCTATGGAAAAGTAGTCCATTTCTTGAAGCAGAAGAACTACCAAAAACTCATGAAAAAGATTACCTCATAACTTATGAAGACGTTGAACAGCATTTAATTGACAATGGAATGCGGGTCAGAGATGCAGAAACAACTTCACACATTATCAGGCAGATAGAAAAACTTGCCAAGTGGTACATCAGTAATAAAATTAATGCCTCAGAACATGAGATTAGAACTTTTTTGGTAGTTCCATTTCTTCAGGCTTTGGGTTGGTCTCCACAAAAAATAGGCATAGAGAAAAATAAGATCGATATTTTACTCTACGAGGATCATGAACGGCAAAAGCCAAGTATTTTGATCGAAACTAAATCTATGTGGAGTGGTTCTCTACATGCCGTAAAACAAGCTCAGAGATATATCCACTCTGTTGATATTGCTAAAAACATCAATCAATTCATCGTTACTGATGGTTTGAGATATTGGCTTTACAAAAGGGAAGCTGAATCCTTTAAAGCCAGTGCTTACATGAATTTCCGAAACAAAAGGTCAAAATACCCCATCTATAGAGAAGTAGATGGGATGCTTCACCTATTAGAAACCTTATCTCCAATATTATGATTAACACAGCTTTTACTTCTTTCATAAAGATAACATCCAATGTCTTGTTATATGCTGCCATAAATTTAATACAGAAGCATACACTATGCATCAATTAACTAGCTTCACCATCTACTCAAGTAGCTTTTTTGCTAATTTATAGCTAAATTTGTGAAAAAATCACAAATAATCGACTTATGCTAATCGAATTCAGCCTTGGCAACTTCTGGTCATTTAATGAAATTCAGACCCTGCACATGCAGGCAGCTGCGATCAAGTCTAAATTCCCTAAGGTAGATCAGGAGAATCTTTTCGAGGTGGAGGAAGATTTTAGTCTGCTAAAAAGCAAGGCAATTTTCGGCGCAAATGGAAGTGGGAAGAGTAATTTGGTGAAGGGCTTTTATAGTATGATAGTGATTATTAGCGATTGTCTTAAAGATGATCAAATTCTTTCAAAAATGATTTTCCATTTTTTGCTTCAAAGAGAAAACTTCCTTCAACCCAGTTTTTTTCAGATTTCATTTGTTACAAACGGAGTTCAGTACAGATATGGTTTTGAGGCCGATAGAAAAAGGATTACCTCAGAATGGCTATTTGGGAAGCCTCTAAAAAAAGGTAAAAGGGGCTCTGGTATTAGAGAGCGGTATTATTTCACCAGAGAAGGAGACGATATAAAAGTCAACGAAAAAGTATTTAAGGAGGCTGTGCAATTTGTGCCGAAAAAAAACGAATCCGTGCCGCTGTACCGGGAAAACGTTTTGTTTCTAACCCTCGTGAGTGCATTTAACGGCCCTATTTCTAAAGAGGTTCGGGATTACTTTTTAAAGACCATCAGCCTATCCTCAGGTTTGGAAGACCCACGCAATTGGATAATATTACTTAATGTAATTGCAAACGATCCTCCATTTGCCGACCGGCTGACTCATTTACTTCAATCCATTGATCCAAGTATTTCAAAAGTTGAGTTTAGGGAAATTCCCAAAGAACAATTACCAACTGATCTTCCACTGGTGAGAGAACCAAAACCTCAGGAAAAAGTCGGTACAATCCTCATCAACAGAAGTATCAAAAATGGATCCGGGAAAAAAGCCAATTTGAGTTTTGTATTGGATGAACAAGAAGCTGAAGGTACCAAAAAGCTGGCTACATTAAGTCCGCATCTTTTCTATACATTAGATCATGGCGGCTTACTGATCGTTGACGAATTTGACGCCCGCTTGCATCCCAACTTGAGTCGAAAAATCATCGAGCTTTTCCATTCTCCTAAGACGAACCCGCATAATGCACAGCTGGTCTTTGTATCGCATGACTCCAATTTGCTGGATGCCCGCTTACTGAGAAGAGACCAAATCGCCTTTACAAAGAAAGATCAGGCAGGCGCAACAGAGTTATACTCTTTGGCAGAATTTAAAGGGGTGCGGAATGACAGTTCTTTTGAGAAGGATTATTTGATGGGAAAATACAATGCGGTGCCACATAATCTAAATGCCCTGGAAAGAGCCATTGAAAACTTTGTGAGGCATGAGTAAGAATGTCAAAAAAACAGATCAGGGGAAGGCTTGGAATAAGAAGTTGACAAAAAGGAAACCTCCCCACCTGGAAACAAGATCGAAGGCCAAGTCCTTTTACATCGTATGTGAAGGCATGAACACCGAACCAGAGTATTTTAAATCTTTTCCTTTGGGTAATGCTCAGGTGGAATCATTTGGTTTGGGGCAATCGAAAACAAAACTAGTGGAAAGTGTCATCGAGATGATGGCATCCGATGAATCGATTAAGGAAAAAGAAGTTTGGGTGGTTTTTGATATGGATGTCCATCATGAGCAAGGAAGCCAGCAAAAAGAAGATTTTAATAAAGCTATAGAAATGGCCCAAAAACATGATCTCTATGTTGCGTACTCCAATGATACCTTTGAACTTTGGTTTGTGCTGCATTATCAATATATCGAAACTCCCTGGATCCGGGACCAGTATTATGATAAATTAAGCAAGCTATGGGGTTGTAATTATACGAAGGATGGAAAAGCTAAAACCTTTTGTCAACGGATCTATCAAATACTTTTAGAGGATGAAAAGGCTGATCAGGAAAAAGCCATTGACTGGGGAAGAAAATTGCATGATAAGCAAACTGACTTAACTTTCGCAGAGAGGAATCCCTGCACAACAGTATTTCAGTTGGTGGAAGAACTCAACAATTATCTCCATTAGAATAAAAAAATCGAAATTATTGCAATATGAATGAATATCAAAATAAGATCGAATCTACATTTAAGCTCACCTATGAGGGACAAACAATTGGATTTTTAGGCTTTCGGAATGGGATATGGAGTTTTTGTTATTCAGAAGAATTCAAAAAACAAGACAAGCTCAAACCTCTGCTTGATTTCCCCTATATTCACAAAGTTTACACTTTTAAAAAGTTAAACCCATTTTTTGTAATTCGTATACCTGGTTTAGGCCAGCCAGAAATAAAAAGAATACTTGAAAAAGAAAAGATCGATAAAAATGATGAAGTACGTTTGCTAGAACGCTTTGGTCAGAAAAGTATAGCTAATCCCTTTGAATTGTATAAAATATAAAAATCAAGCCTCAATTATGTCCAACACAGCCTCCATAGTCCAAAAAGTCTGGTCCTTCTGCGACGTCCTCCGCGATGATGGCGTCGGATATGGTGATTATCTCGAACAACTCACCTACCTCCTATTCCTAAAAATGGCCGATGAATACAGCAAGCCACCTTATAATCGTCCCTCGCAGATCCCGGAAGCCTACAACTGGGAAAGTCTGGCCAATAAACGAGGAGCCGAGCTGGAAAACCATTATCTGCAGCTATTAAGAGCACTGGGCCAAGAAGGAGGCCTACTCGGACAGATCTTCTACAAAGCCCAAAACAAGATCCAGGATCCTGCCAAGCTGTTCAAGGTCATTCAGATGATCAACAGCGAGAACTGGGTGATGATGGGGGCTGATGTAAAAGGCGATATCTATGAAGGCTTGCTGGAGAAGAATGCAGAAGACACCAAGAGCGGCGCCGGCCAGTATTTTACTCCACGAGCCCTGATCCAGGCCATGGTTGAATGCATCCGCCCTAAGCCTATGAAGACCATTGCGGATCCTGCCTGCGGGACCGGAGGCTTTTTCCTGGCCGCCTACGACTTTCTGACCGATCCTGAAAATTACCGGCTCGACAAGGAGCAGAAGCAATTCCTTAAATACAATACCTTCAAAGGCTGGGAGATCGTCACCTCCACCTATCGCCTGGCCCTGATGAATATGTTTTTGCACAACATCGGAGACCTGACCAGTGATCCCTGCATTCTGCGGAATGATTCCCTGATCGGGGATCCAGGCGAACGCTTTGATTATGTCCTGGCCAATCCACCCTTCGGCAAAAAAAGCAGCATGACCATCACCAATGAGGAAGGCAAGCAACAAAGGGAAGAACTGACCTACAACCGGCAGGACTTTTGGGCTACTACCTCCAACAAACAACTGAATTTCCTCCAGCATATCCGAACATTGCTAAGGATAGGCGGAGAGGCCGCTGTGGTACTTCCGGATAATGTCTTATTCGAAGGAGGAGCCGGAGAGACGGTCCGCAAAAAGTTACTGCAGAATACCGAGCTACACACCATTTTACGGCTTCCTACGGGCATTTTCTACGCCAATGGAGTCAAGGCCAATGTCTTGTTTTTTGTCAACAAAGCAGCCAGCAAAGAGGCCCACACGAAGGAAGTCTGGTATTACGACTTCCGGACCAACGTCCACTTCACCAAGAAGAAAAACCCAATGAAATTTGAGCACCTCAAAGAATTCATTGAGTGCTACCATCCAGAGAATCGGCATCAGCGGAAAGAGACCTGGAGCGAAGAGAATCCGGACGGCCGCTGGCGGAAGTTTACCTACGAAGAGATCACTGCTCGGGATAAGACCAGTCTGGATATCTTCTGGCTCCGCGATGATAGTCTGGCTGACCTGGATAACCTTCCGGATCCGGATGTGTTGGCGGAGGAGATTATTGAGAATTTGGAAGATGGACTGGAGCAGTTTCGGGGGATATTGGAGGTATTGAATGGGGACGGGTGATTTAGGAGTTCTAAAAGCAATGCTGCTTTTAGAACTCCTACTACTCTTATTTCTATTGCTTACGTTTTAATACCTTTTTTGTTGTTAGCAACAAGATTTCATCTCGACTTTTTACGATATCATAAATGATAAATTGATTATCATCAACAATTTCCCAGATAAGGTTTACATATCTTATCTGACCTGGGTTGGGGGCTCTAAAAAAAGCAAACTTATTCTTTGCTATTATTATGGCTTCCTCAAATGAAAAGGTATCATTATCTCCAACTTCACAAAAGATAATTTTCTTCCTATCCTTAGAATGTTTTATAAATCCAAAAAGCTGGATTCCATCTGCATAAGGTGGCGGATATCCTTTCATCTCATAATCTACTTCCAAACCACTTCCATATCTCAGTTTTGAAAATGTCATATTCAATATTGCATTTTCGACATTCGGTAGCGTTGATTCTCCGCTCTGTAGGGAGTCCTGATTGACATTAATAAAAGAAATTTCATCTAATTCCCAGTTACCAATGAAATACTCAAAAAAATCTGCGCTGGAAACATCGATTTCTTGGGAGTAACTTGAAAAGCTAATGGAAAAGGCTAAGATTGAAAAGAGGATTAGTTTTTTCATTACTAATGATTTTAGGGTTTTTAAAATGTATTCTCTCTAAAATATTGATTTTTGATGAAACCCTAATCATCTTAAGCGTAGAAGTTGGACTTTAAAGTTTAGAACAAAATCAAATGCAAAAATATTTTAAAACTTTATCATCAATTGGCGAGTGCTTTACCCTGAAAATATCTACTCTCAGAAAATGGGGTCATCTCAAGCCTAAGCTGGATGTAAATAATCGAATCCACACTTGGGAATGGGAAGGCCAGAAGCTTGTTCAAATTGGCTATTCTATAAGATCCTTGTCCCCAACACAAAAGCAACTCACACTTAAATACAGATTCGTAGATCGACTGATTAAATATCCCATTGACCTGGAGGGTATCCCAACCAATCTTGGCAACGGGATCCGATGGTACTTCATCTGTCCGGCCACTGGAAGGCGCTGCTTGCATTTGATCTGTCCACCTGGAAGTAAATACTTCCTGCACCGGTCGGCCTATCCAGAGCTGATGTATGAGTCTCAAAAGAAAAGTAAATCGTGCAGGAAGCTGGAAAAGACCTATGGGTGGATATTTGAGAGTGAACGTTTACATGCAGAGTTGAATCAGAATTATCGGAAGCGGCATTATCGGGGCCAGCCAACGCCTTTGGTGAGGAAGATTGAGGAACTTTACGAAAAAGTAAAAATCTAGTATATTAAAAATTAAATCTTTGAAAAGCCTAAATTTCCTTTTAAAAATAACGCCTAATGAGGTATTCAATAATTCTATTATTTTTTATCTTCTATACAATTAATACTTACTCCCAAGTTTCTGATAAAGCAGGTAATGTTTATCCAACCATTGAAGTCGATGGCTTAACCTGGATAGCAAAAAACATGAAATTCGAGACTCTTAATGTTTCTTGTCCAATGAAAGGTGGGATTGTAAGATGCGATGTTCCTGAAAGGTATTATTTATTTGAGGAAGCAAAAGAAGTTTGTAAAACATTAGGCTCAGAGTGGAGATTACCTTCCCAGGAGGATTGGGCTTCATTGGTTTATTTTTTTGGTGAAGAGAAAATTTCCTATCCTATACTAATTGGTCTGGGAAAATCTGGATTTAATGCAACCTTATCTGGCTATGTAGATGGTTTTAGCACTTGGGATTACAAAAAAAATGGATACTATTGGAGTTCAACCATTAATGATGAATATGGCGAAAATCATTTCCTTCATAAGAGACCTTATGTAATTTCATTTGATTCAAATGAAAGAACAGTATGGCGGGTTCCGGCTGTTCCTAATGACATGAATAAATATTACATTTCAGTGCGTTGTGTGAAAGATTAATATTTTTTTTATGGACCTAGAATTGAGGCCATTTCAATCCACTTTTATAAGTTTGATATAAAGAATTAACTTGCTAAACCATCAGCATTATGAAAGAAAAAGAATACGACATATTCGTCAACCAAAATACTTACCCTGACCCTACCAATATATTCAGCTTAAAATTAGCTCCTGTAGATGAGATAATAAGTAAATGTGTTATTGTATTAGACACTAACGCATTATTGGTCCCGTATTCAACAGGAAGTGAAAGCCTCAGTGAAATAGAGAGAGTATTTCAGAAAATGAAGCAGGAAGAACGACTTATTGTGCCTGGACAAGTCGCAAGGGAGTTTGCGAACAATAGACCTGAGAAATTAAAGGACCTTTACCAACAGTTGAATAGAAAACTAAACAAGACAGGAAAAATAGAAATTGGGAATTATCCTCTTCTAGAAGGAATAACTGAATATCAAAGCGCTAAGGAATTGGAGGAAAAAATAAAT
Organism: Bacteroidia bacterium; assembly: GCA_030430845.1. Classification (GTDB taxonomy): domain Bacteria; phylum Bacteroidota; class Bacteroidia; order Chitinophagales; family Saprospiraceae; genus JANQPA01. Next base: position 37,263 of record JAUIKE010000037.1, read on the forward strand.
GAGCAATTATCTGAGTATAAAAAATCAATCAAAAGTCTAAAAAACAAGGTCAAATCGTGGAATTGGAATGATCCTGTAAGTGAAATTTACAGACAAATATTTACAGGGAATACAATTCTAGATTTAAAGATTGAAGAGGAAAAAACAAAAAAGGATTTAGAGTACCGATACGCACATAAAATTCCTCCAGGTTTTAAAGATGGTAATAAGGAAGATAGTGGAGTCGGAGACTTTTTGATATGGAAAACTATTCTTGAGATAGGGAAGGAAGAAAAAGATGTGATTTTTGTTTCTGGTGATGAAAAGTCAGATTGGTATCATCGAAGTGAAAATGAGGGATTATATCCAAGGTTTGAGCTTCTAAATGAATTTTATGCTAAATCCAAAGGAAAAAGTTTTCACATATTACGATTATCTGAACTCCTTAAATTATTAGGTGCATCAGAAAATATTGTAAGTGAGATTGCTAGAGAAGAGACACTCCCAGAATCGTCATTTAACAATTTCATAGAGTTTTCAAAAATGGCGGAGACGGCAATAGCTTATTGGTTTTCACAAAAAGATAACTGTAAAGTAATACATAATCCAAGCTTTCCAGATTTTAAATTAGAATGCAATAATGGAATTAAATCGGGAATAGAGGTAATTACATTTAAAGGCGATAGTAACGTTAGAATGAGGTATCCAGAGTTACTTAATAGGCTAACAAAAGCTGAAATTTTATTCAATGAAAAAAAATACGACTCCTTCTATTTTGTATTTGTTACACAGTCAAAAAATTACGCCTGGGATCTTTTTAAGTCTAGTATATCCAAAACAATAGAAGAATATGTCTTATCTATTGAGATAAATTTGATTTTTGGTTTTCTTGATGAAGATGGAAGATTTATTAGAATGGAATAATACCATATTGTACCCTATCTGTACCCTTATAAACATAACTACCTGATTATCAATAAAAATTACTTTTTGTATTGGGAAGTAGTACCAGCTTCAGACCTGTCTGCCTAAGGCATGATTGTCCGTTCCGCGGACTTTAGTCTGCAGCAGTTGTTTTTCACTTCCCAGCAAGCTAAAGCTCGCTTTACCGGCAAACTGAAGTTGGCGGTACGGTAAGGAATTAAACCAACCAAACCCATGGATAAAAAATATCTTAAAAGAATTTGACGATCTGGAAGAAGCTGATATCCGGGCCTGTTTGGCATATGCTGTTAAGGTGATCGAGAGGAAGAGTCGGTAAACACACAAAATCAGGTAAACCATTGTGCACGATTAATTAATATGCACAAAAAAGGCTGTGCCAGCCCAATTAAGTATGTGAATTTTGAATAAGAATTTTTTAACTCTATATTAGTTTATCAATTCCAAACTACCTACTCCTGATAAACAATGACCTTACCCATACTGAATAGTAAAACACAAAAATGGAAAAAACTGACTATCCCCTGGTCTCCCTTCAATGAAGACCTCGCCCTGCAAGCCAAAGAAGAAATCAAAGCCGGAGAATTGGGAAAAGCCTTAGATTGCCTTTCCAAAATTGAAGTTCCAGCCCTAGAAGAAGAAGTCACTCAACTTTCCAGTCAACTAGCCCATAATGAAAAACTGAACAGACAAGGGGTTTTAAGTCATGAAAAATATATCCTATCTCAAAATCGCTTGAGTAAGGGGATTTTAGAACTGATTTCAAGCGTAGAAATGAGTCTTCAGGAAGAAGGTGAAATAAATACTAAAATCAAAGCCTACCTCTCCCAGCGTTATCAAAATCGGTTGGATCAAAAATTAGCAGGAAGACAGCCCATTAATTTACGCAAGCTCCCTTCCTCTGAAGGCACCAGTAATGAAACAAGCAGCTATTTTGTGACCATTGATAGAGAAGATATCCAGGGAACCGTCCACAATATTTTTGAAGAAGCGAAAGGAAGATTATTAATAACCGGCCTGCCTGGGTCGGGAAAGACGGTCCTGATGTTACAATTGGTTTTGGCCTTATTAGAAGACAAAACGCCTGCTATTCCCGTGGTGCTCAACCTGGCAACCTGGCAAAGTAGTTATGGTAAATTAGAAGGCTGGCTGGAAAAAATTCTCCCTCATGAACTGGGAGTTAACTCTATCTTAGCAAAAAGAGTATTGAAAGAAACCCCTTTGATCCTGCTTTTGGATGGATTGGATGAAGTAAAAGAAGCGGACAGAAGATCCTGCCTGGAGGCTATTGGCTCTTATGGCTCTGATGCCCAAAAGGAATTTGTTATTGCTTCACGCAAACAGGAATACATAAATGCAGGAAAAGACGCCCCTGTTTATTTGCAGGTCGAAGTGGAGCCCCTCAAACTGGATCAAATTGAAACGGAATTACAACGCATTGGTTATCAGCAACCCGAAGCATTACCTCTTTTGAATGCTATAAAATCGGACGAACTGATAAAGGAAGTGGTTAAAATCCCTTTCTATTTTAATGTGCTGCAGTTATTATTTGCTCAAGGAAAACGTTTGTCCGATCTTAATTTTTCATCCAGGCAGTTGGAGGGACTACAAGAAGAAATCATACATCGTTTCATTCATACACAGTTAGACGAAAATGCCTTCAAATCAAAACCTGCACAAAAATGGCTGGCTTTTTTAGCGTCCCGGATGAAGCAACGAAATTTAGTAGTTTTTGAATTGAGAGATATGCAATTTGATTGGTGGTCCTGGTCTAATTGGAGTTTGATTTGGGGTTCATTTTTTTACGTTATGATTTCTATTCCGATTTTTATTTTAATCTTTTTTTTGATTGTCTTTGTTGCTGAAGGGTTTTCTCTTCAGGGAATTGACCGTACCCTATTTTTATTGCTTCTATTCCTTCCAGTTTTCGGAGTAGTTCCGGCAATACTTAGAGTCCTGAAAATAACTTCCAGTATATCAAACTTCAAAATTGAAACAAGAGAACGAATAGATTTTAAGTGGAAACCTTTTTTGGAAGCCACCTTATCCTTTTTTATCATCATCGCCCCGGTGATCGGCTTATTTGTAGGTCTGAATCTTGGGTTGGAAACCGGTTTGCTTTATAGCCTAAGCGCAGGTTTACTTTTTAGTTTGTTATTAGGCTTGGGGTACATTATGCAAAAAGAATATTCGAGTCTTCTTCAAATTAACCATCCTTATCAAAGGTTTTACGCTTCTTTATATCGATTACACTTTTCCATTTTACTCCATATCGTACTTAGAGTTCAATTATACCAACAAGGAGTTCTCCCACTAAAACTAGTTCGGTTTTTAAATAGCATGTCCAGCCTTCACATCATGGAATCCGACGGTGCTACCTGGCGCTTCCGCCACCGGATCATTCAGGATTATTTCGCAGAGCAATGGGATGAAAAATATTCAAAAGAAATGGGGGTCCAAAAAGTCTAAAAACCCCTCATTTAAAAATTACCCTTTTAGGTCGTCCAAATTACTTTACCTGCTTTTACTTACCCCATCAGGTAGCGAATCCAACTCTGTAATTCGTTAGGATAAAAAGAAACAAAACTATGGACGCCTCCTTCGACTCCTGGACCTCCCTCTTCCTGCTAAGCGCTTCCTTCGGCCTTTTCCTGAGCGGGGTCATATTTTCTGGAAAAACGCATCGTAATTATATGCTGGGGAGTATTGTCCTGGGGTATGCACTAATGCTTACCTATTATGTGCTTTTCTGGACAAATTACCATCTTCAATTACCTGGGTATATTGCTGCCGCTACCGAATTTACCTACCTGATCGGCCCGTTGTTTTACTTTTTTCTCCGGTCTACTAAATCAGTCACTTACTTTCGCTGGCCACACCTGGTACCCTTCTTTTTGATAATCATCCACCACTTTCTATTTCCACTGTACCCCAGACATCTATTCACAACCATCATTACGACCCAGGACATCCTTCAAAATGTACACTTGTTGATTTACAGTACGCTCTCCCTACACTTTGTTTTAAAGAAAATAAACAATAAAAAAGGAGCTGAATATCGCTTAAAAAAGAAATTAACCTGGCTGTATGCAGCTTTTGCGATTTGCTTCTTTTCATACTACCTGCTGTCTTATTCCGGTTACCTTATCATCGAATTGGACTATTGTATTTCTTTAACTTCTACCCTCATCATTTACTACATTGGCCTTTCAGGATATAAAAACCCCAATACCTTATTTTCAAAAGATACTCCAGATAAACGCTACGAAAAATCAAGTATCTCTCCAAAAGTGGCCAAAAAAATCTGCCAGGAATTAGAAGTATTTCTGGAACAAAGTCAATCCTATACAGATGGTTCTCTTCGACTGGCCGATGTAAGCGATCAGATCGGCTTTAGCCAGCACTACATTTCACAGGCACTGAACAGATACCTGAATAAGAATTTCAACGAATATGTCAATGAGAAGCGATTTCAATACGCGAAAAGGCTTTTAGAAGACCCCGAAAAAGCAAATTGGCGAATGAAGGAAATTTCTGCCAAAGCCGGTTTCAATAATAAAACTACGTTCAATAATACTTTTAAAAAATACCTGGGCCAAACGCCTACCTCTTATCGAGAGAGCATCTATCCCCATTAAGACACATGAGTTTTATTTAGTTGTCTTTCCTCCTAGGGCCGTAAGCACACTATCAACAGGCTCCCATAATTCAATTTTATTGCCGTCCGGATCCATCAGGTGTACGAACTTATGGTGATCATTATTTTACAATCCAACTGTAAGGATGGACGATCTGCCGGGCCTTTTCATATGTCAAATGAAAGACAAATTAGAACACCCCAAAGAGACATTAAACCAAAAAAAAGTCAATTATCCTTGGGGTTTACCAATTTACTTGAAAAAAAAAACCGCCCTTCCCAATATTGCTTTCAAATTTTTGAACACTCATGCTTTCCGCCGATCCGGATGGAATACCCTGGGCGATAAAAAAAATGATGATTGAAACCTCCATAGACATCGGCTTTTCAGGCTTTGATTTCCAATCGGGTTACGGAATGGTAGATCCTAGAATTAATTAATAGAATCAAATGAATATTTAAATTATGAAACCAACAGAGCTACTACTTTTATCTATTACCCTAATGATGCTATTCGGTTGCAGCAAGGACAACGGCATAGCCGGTCCTACTCTCAACACGCTCATTATTACCTCCTCCAACGGCAGCCGACTGGATATTTCCAAAATAAACAGCACACAAATTTCCGTCAGTGGTCGCGACGCGTCAAATAACCAGATCGACATTAAAGATCCTATAAGCTGGGAAGTCAATAACTCCAATATAACAGTTGATCAAAATGGCCTCGTAAGCCTGGTATCCATAGGCATGTCTACTATCACCGCCCGAGTGAAAGAGGTAATGGCCACTATTGAAATTTCAGTCTGGAATAGCCAACTGCCCCGAACAGAAATATTTGTCAGCGATGCAGGACCCAATTATCAGGCACCCTGGCAAATACTTCGCGCCTTTGAAGATGGGTCGCATTATGAAGTATTCACCAATCAAAACCTCAGCTGGCCTCAGGATATAGTCATACTTGAAGGTAAGGGCATTGCACTGATCTCCAACTTCTCAGCAAATAATATCACCCAGTATGACTTAGAAACCGGGAGTTACAAAGGAGTCTTCGCTTCGGGTATTAGTGGCCCCACCCGGATGAAGATAGGTCCCGACGAGCTATTGTACGTACTTCAATGGCAAGGGGACGGTTTAGTTAGAAGGTTTGAGTTGAATGGTACTTCACTCGGCGCCTTTACGGATGTAGGTGTTTCTCAAAGTATTGGAATAGCCTGGGATTCCGGCGGAAATCTTTACGTTTCGTCCTACAGCGACGGTAACGGTAGTTCATTCGTCCGAAGATTTGACGCTGCCGGGAAGGATATGGGCATTTTCATCGGCTCGAATATTCAAGGCGCTACAGATATCTGGTTTGAAGGAACTGATCTTATGATCAATGATTATCCTCAAGGTATTGTAAAAAGGTTCAATGCTTCCGGAGCGTTTCAAGAAAACTTCATTACAGGCCTGAATCTGAATGAGGGAATCGACCATCTACTGAATGGCAATATCCTGATTGGAAACGGCGGTAGTAAAGCGGTCAAAATGTACACCCCTGAAGGAGTATTCATTAAGGACATTGTACCCCCGGGAACACTCAATCTTGCCTTGCCGAATGCAGTGACCGTAAGAGAAGTGAACAGATAATTTTAAACATACCATCCCATAAGGTACCATTGATGGAAAAGAAACCTAAAGCGGTCTGATTGTGGAAATAGTTTCCTACTACCATATTGGAGAGATCTGGGAAGACAAAAAAGTGAATAGTAAAAAGGTAGAGCAGCTGACAGCTGCTCTACCTTTTTACTATTCACTTTTATTAGCCCGCGCTATCATCTGATCCACACCTGAAATAAACTGATCTACAGTAGGCGTGTAACCCGTACGACCCAGTGCCTGAATCGCAAACTGGCCTTTCTCATTTTTATCCATATGGAATACCCAAACGGTCGGATAGCCCCTTACCTGAAAAGCCTGCTGCAAAGAGAAGTTCTGCTGGCGGATGTCTTCAGGAAGTTTCTTTCTGCGGGGAAAATCGAGTTCTAAAAGCACCACATTGTCCTCCGCCCAGTCCTTGAATTGAGCTTTGGAGAAGACATTATCGGTCAATTTATGGCACCAGCCGCACCAATCACTGCCCGTAAAGTTAGCCATGATCGGCTTGCCGGTCTCTTTCGATTCATTGAAGGCTTCTTCAATCTTGACCAACCAACCTTCATTTTGAGCTTTATAGTCAGACTGCGCGGTAGCCAAAGCGGCCAGGAATAAGAAACTGAAAAGTATACTGAGCTTTTTCATTATTGGTCTTTTTATGTTCACTGATGATCTATTTCAATAAAAATTACGGACGAATAAGCATTCAGGTTGCAATCCAGTCCGTCATTAAGCTTTTTCGCTCAAAAACAATATTACTACAATTTTATTTTTTCAAATACTAATAAAATGTTATCTATATCACAAAAGCTATAGCTTTAAGAAAAAATTAGGGTATTTGGGCACTTTTTTTCCGCTACAGGGCAAAAAAATCAAAAATAAGTACCTATTAAATCTATTTCTTTACCACAGTTGTTGTAGAAAAAATGACCCATTAATTTTACTTAAAGCTAATTTGCTGCCGAATGGCGGCAAATTAGCTTTAAATACTTTCTAGCCTCAATGAACATCACTATAGAAAATATCATCCTGATCGGCTCTACTTTGCTGCTTATCAGCATCGTGGCCGGAAAAACCAGCTTTAGGTTTGGGATCCCAACGCTCTTACTCTTCCTTACCATCGGCATGCTGGCCGGCTCCGATGGCATTGGAGGTATTTATTTCGACAATCCAAAGATCGCGCAGTTCATCGGCGTGGTTTCCCTCAATTTCATCCTGTTTTCAGGTGGCCTGGACACCTGCTGGTCCACCGTCAAACCGGTACTCAAAGAAGGGATCGCCTTGTCTACCCTGGGCGTCTTGCTCACGGCCGTAGGACTCGGTTTCTTCGTTCATTTCATCACCGATTTCAGCATTTATGAGAGCTTATTACTCGGCGCCATCGTGTCTTCAACTGACGCCGCCGCTGTTTTCTCCATCCTGCGCGGCAAAAACCTGGCCCTGAAAAAAAACCTGCGCCCTACCCTGGAGCTGGAAAGCGGTAGTAACGACCCTATGGCCTATGTACTCACCATCGCCTTTTTGTCTCTCGTTACCAGCCCCGACAAGAGCCTCTTGTCCATCATTCCCTTTTTCCTACAGCAAATGGCGCTCGGAGCGGTAGCCGGTTTCCTTTTTGGAAAATTGAGCAAGTGGATCATCAACCGGATCAAACTTGACTTCGAAGGCTTGTATCCCGTACTCGTCATTGCCCTGATGTTCATCACCTTCTCTACCACAGACGCGATCGGAGGAAATGGCTTTTTGGCTATTTATATCTGCTCGGTTTACCTGGGCAATCAAAACATCATCCACAAAAAAACCATCCTGCGAATGTTCGACGGACTGGCCTGGCTGATGCAGATCGTGCTCTTCCTGACCCTGGGGCTGTTGGTTTTTCCAACTCAAATTGTTCCTTTCATCGGCGTCGGACTGCTCATCTCCTTGTTTTTAATCTTCGTAGCGCGCCCCTTAGCCGTTTTTATATCCCTGCTACCCTTTAAGATGAGGACCAAACGCCGGCTCTATATCTCCTGGGTGGGTTTGCGCGGAGCTGTGCCTATTGTATTTGCCACTTACCCGCTGCTAGCCGGTATCGAACAGGCCAACACCATCTTTAACATCGTTTTCTTTATCTCCGTCAGCTCTGTGATCATACAAGGCACCTCCCTCTCGCGCGTCGCTAAATGGCTGGATGTAGGCCTGCCGGAGGAAGAAAAGAAGCTGAATCCGACCGATCTGCTGTTATCCGAACACCCTCGTACCGTCATGGAAGAAATTCCTATCCGGGAGGGCTGCCCTGCCATCGGACAACAGATCGTGGACCTCCACTTTCCTTCCAATGCCATCATCGCTATGATCCAACGCGATAATAATTACCTGATCCCCAAGGGCTCTACCTATATCGAGCCGAACGACCGGCTGATCGTACTGACCGATGACCGGAAAAATATTGAGGAGGTCTTCGCTTCGCTGGAGTTGCAAGTCGAATCAGATGTAGCTACCGAATCCTGAAATTGTTTTTCATAAATGATCCTGGACAGAAAAACCTTCAAATATCAAAATCGGGTAATGCTTGAAAAAGTTATTATCCAGGCTCCTTTTCGCTATGAAGTCCTCTTATAAAAAACCAGTGTTTCTGCTATCCAATATTTTAATCGTGCTGATGATGTTAGTCGCCTTTTACGTGCACCTTCACCTGCGGGTTCCTGCCAGTGTATTACCCTTAAAGATCCGTCCGCCCTTCATTCCTGGATTCTTCCTCGTGTTAGCATTAGTGAATATCTATTGGGGAAAAAATATCGTGAAGGACTCTGGACAAACTTGCTAAAAACCCATAGCTTTGCTGCTGCAAATCCAAAACGCCCTTGAAGCACAGTATTAAAATAGCATCTGTCATTTTTATGCTCTTGGCCTACGGCCTGGCAATGGGGCTGTCTGTACCCCAAAGTACAGCAGCAGCAAAGGTGCTTACGGAAGGGGAATCCACACACTATCAGGCCGCTCATTTACCCGACCTGCTTCATCATTTGCCTCAGGGTAAATCCTCGGTTTCTGTACAACTCAGCGTACCGGTTTCTTCAGCGAAAGACAGGCTGCAGCAATTCTGGCTTTTTGAAAAAGTCAGGGAAAGATCTGTCAATAACCGCCTGAAGCAGCATGTACGCGCATCCGGTAAGTTTCTGTCGAGGCACCGAAAGGCCGATCTCATTTTTCCTTTCCACTATTTCTGGTAATCCATTATTTGATTTATTGGTGGGCCTTCCAGGCCCGGTGTTTTATTTCTCAAGATGACAGCAAAAGCATCTTGAGGCTCTTTTTATATTCAAATCAAATAATCATGGAATTAGGAACAAGCATTTTGGGGTTTGTAACCATAGCCCTCTGTTTTTTACCCTTCTTGTGGATGGGTAATGCCAGAAAGAAAAAAGAAAAAAAGTTGCTCAACAACCTCCGTTCGTTGGCAGATCAGCAATCCTGTACGATCACCGATTTCGACCTCGGCCCGGACTTAGCAATTGGCATAGATGCCGAGAATGGGTGGGTGTTTTTTTATAAAAAAAAGGAAGATGCCCTTATTCAGGAAAGTCTGTCATTTTCCTCGATCAAAAAATGCCGTATTCATTCACAGAAAAGGAATGTAAAGATCAAAAACAGCTCGAAAACCGTAATCGATCAACTGGAGTTGGTCTTTGAACCGGCCGAGGAGTCGGCTGGCCGGAAGAGGTGGGAAATGTACAATGCGGATGAAAACTTCCAGTTAAATGGAGAATTGCAACTGACCCAAAAGTGGGAAGCGCTCATTAATGAGTCTTTATAGCGAACGATGAGTTGGCCTGAATGAAAAATTGCTTCTAAAATATTTCTTGTATTTTAGAAGCATTTCTTTTTAACGATCACCCGACATGACTTATTTAACCAACGCCTGCCAGGCATTGGCCTGGTTCTTTGCACTCCTCACTTTTGGCGGATTCCTTACCTCCTGCCAAACAAACACCCTCAATCCCTGCGAAATGAATCTGACCATCGGCAATGGCTTAAGCTTTAATCCACAGGATAACAGCCTGCTCATCTCCAAACCTAGCGGGCAATCGGCCCCTAATGGGAAGCCCCAGTACAGCTTATACCAGGTTTCCGTTGTGGCTGACAGCCTTCAATATCAGCGGCTGGCTATCAACAGCCGACATACTGACTACCACCCTGTTTTTTCTCCTGACGGCCAATTCCTGCTGTTTAATTCCACCCGCCCCAAGCCTACGCAGGATACGACTTCCGGAAAAACCGACATCTGGCTATCCCGCTATGTGGAGGGCCAGCTTCAGGAGCCCGACTATCTGGAGAGCATCAACACTGACTTTCACGACTCCTACCCTACGCTAACTCAGAACAATACGCTGTACTTCAACTCTGACCGGCCCGGCAGTCAGGGCCTGATGGACATTTACCGATCCGAATTCCGGGATGGCCAATGGGGACGACCGGAGCCCGTTTCGACTTTAAATTCGCCGGATAGCGAAAATGATCTGGTGGTAGATCCACAGGAGCGGTTTATTATTTTTAATCGATACATCGCCGCTACCGGTGAGATCGATCTTTTTATCAGCTATAAAGAAAATGGAGATTGGGGCGCTCCCGAAAGATTAGACAACATCAACCGGCCGGAGGTTTGGGAGCTGACACCTACGCTTTCGTTCGATGGGAAGGTATTGTATTTAGAGATTGAAGGAAGAGTGGAGTGTTATGAGTTGGAGTAAATGTTTTTCACTACAAGAATATTTATATAATTTTATTACCTTTAAGTAAATCATATACAATTAATGTTTCACAAAAAAAACGCTTTAAACAAAATAAAAATACAACGATTTTTATGTTCACCCAATAAAATCCATCTGAAAACACTTATTGACGCTACCCATTTTAATTGACTAAAAAAAGCAAAATGAAACCCTGGAGCCACGACGCGGGCGAACTAAACCCACATGACATCCCCAATGCGTATATTTACAGAAACCAGTACATTGAAGAATACCTCCGGCCCAGCTCACATGAGAGGAAGCTTTTTCTAATAGGAGCCAAAGGCTGCGGTAAAACCCTTTTATTGAGGTATAAAGCCTTCTTGTATTGGAACAAAATGGAGTCGGATGACCAACCCGGCTTTCGGGTATCTGCCAGTAATGAATTGGTAGAAAGCCTGGAGTTTGATATAGACACCCTATCCAGGAAAGAGTTAGAAACACTTGCCAATTTACAGACATGGAAAAATATCTGGAAATATTCATTAACGCTGCTAGCCCTTAGGCGGCTGAAGATTCCATTCCCCCCCCAATTCCAGCACCTGGATCTTGATTTTCCGGAACATTACCGTTTAGGCAATATTGTCACCGAGCTAATTACGAATCAATCTCGTTACATCACTTCCAACTTTTTCAGGAACCACCTTAATGGGATGACCTCGCTCCTGAATGGGTTGAAATACCCCTTTATATTATTTATTGATCGTTTGGACCAGGCGCTTGACACCCTGCTTTCAAATGATGAATACAGGTATTTTAATTCGCAAAACCACGAAAATGTACCGTTTAAAGTTTGGCAGCATGCTCAATTCGGCCTTTTACTGAGTAGTTATAATTTTACTACTGCCATCAACCGACATATCAAGATATTCGCCACAGCAAGGCGGGAAGCGCTTGACGTCGACACGCAATTAATGGCCAACATCACAAGTTTTTGCACCTTTCTTGACTATACACAAGACGAATTAAAGGAAATATTTGAAACAAACATAAAGCATACTCCCGACAAATTCCTTTACCCCAAGGCGTCTAAGGCTGATTTATACCATTCCTTTTTTGGGTTTGATGAAATGTCACATATTCAGGCCAAAGATGAAAACCAGGAATACCGGAAGGAGCCTGTTTTTAGTTTCATCTTAAGACATACTTTTGAGCGCCCCAGAGAAATAGTATTAATGGGAAGCAAAATATACCGGCAACTTTTAACGAAGGATTATCACAGCTTATCACTTCGCAGAAAAATCGAAAGAGTCCGAAGAGAGGTGAATGACACTTCCCACAACATCATACTCAAAAGTTATTTAAAAGAGGTCATTCCTTCATTTAGGGAAGAATACATCAACGAATGTGCCAAGGCTTTTCACAAAAACCTTATTTATCCCGATGATTTGGAAAAGCTGGATCCAGAAATCATCAATTATCTATATCGAATTGGGTTGATCGGTTATGTAAGGCAGGGAAAACAGCATTTTTTACCCGCCTCCAATTACATTCATGACTCTAAAGAAAGATTGCCCAAATCCAGTAACTACCTTCTGCACCCTTCCTTGGATCACAGGCTCCAACAAGAAAGGGAGTTTCACGACTTTTATAATGAATCCTGCATTATTGGTAATGGCTACCCTTTTTATCCTCCTCCTTTATATTCGATAAAACGAAACCACATCAAGGCCCTGCATTACTACCTCCCTAAAAAAATCCCAGGTAAAGGAAGTTGGGAAGAACAATGGAAAAGGGCGAATATTTGGGTTCCTGCAGAGGCCTTGTACCAAAGGTACTTTATTGACGAAATGGATGAATCTCAAATCAGAATCAGTCAGAAAATGATCAATAATGCCTTAAAGATCCTTTCAACTGTGGCCAATCATACTGCACAGCAAATATTAATCAAACAATTTCGCATTTCTGATCCCAAATGGAAGACATTTGAGGGGGTTCTCCAAAGCCGACTAAGAAGTTTTTTTGCGAATAATGAATATTCTAAGAAAGTCGAAACGCTCGACACAGAAGGACTACAAACCTTTGAGGTGAGGCAGTTCGGCCGACTCATTGCAGCAGGGATGCTCGTTTTTTTAGAAACCGATTACAGCAGCGTACGCGAAATTCTGCAAACATTTAGCTTCAACCGGAATGGTAACGGAGACCGAGAAGATAGTGCCATTCGCTTTTTACGCGATGCTTTCTTCCTACCTAATCTCCCCAATAGTAGTGTGCCACGAACGAAGGTCGAGCGCCGCAAACTGCTCCACAACCTGTCTGACTTCGAAAGAAGCTTGTTAAACCGTTGGTGGTTGCAGTATACTCATCACATTCTATTTGAGAACCGCCTCTTTGAAGAAGAACATATTAACTATTTGAAGAAAATACTGGGTTAAAGGGAACTTTAGAGGCCTAATGAGGCTTTTATAAAAGAATCTAATTGATTGTGTAAAAGGTCGTCCATGCAGGAAGCCTTTTACACACCCTCCAATCACATTCCTGGCGGCTTCCTGATAGCTTCCTACTAAGCTCTTTACCCCAAGCTAAACCTTCCTGGCAAGCCCTCACGGCTAAATTGTTATTAATAGCCAAATGATGGAATTTTGTTGTAGAACTTTTTCCATAACCAAATTTCATCGCCTTATGATTGACTTCCTGATAACCATCATCCTCGTCCTGATTTTAGTCCTGGTGGCCATCGTACACTTATTCCGCCTGATCTTCCGATTCTCGCATCCTTATGCCTCAGCGGTTATTGCCCCAAGACCAGCAACCACCCATCCCAATGCAAACCGTGGTAGCGCCGTTGGAATTTTTATTCTGATTCTGGTAGGAGCCCTGGCTTATTTAAGCTTAAACAATCGGAACATCTCCCCTCCTTCTCTGGAGCCGGATAGAAAGATTGAACAAGTTACTTCAAGCCCGGATACTCCGAGGATGGAAGAACCTATGAACTCAGAGGAATCAACCGAGCCTCAGTCTCGGTCACCCGGCAGAGAGTTTGAAAATGATACAGGTTTTCCCGAAACAGAAAACTTCCGTAAAATTCAAACAAATGAATGGGAAGTTGACCGCTACAATCAATCGCCCAAACGGTCTCTGCCGGCAAGGTTCTACAGTATACAGCTGAATGCATTCAATGACAGAGAAAACGCCGAAAGAGAAGCCAACCGGCTGGGGTCAGTTTACAAAAACCTGAAACTGATTTACGTAGAAGGATTCGCCCCGTTTAAGGTGATTTTAGGACCATTCAATGATGAGGAAGCTGCCAAAACGTTTAAAAAGAGACATAAGACCGGCGGATTCATTAGTTTAATCGATCATCAATAATAATCGAAGGGCGTCTCATAACCGCCAATAGTCTTAGTGAGACGCCCCTTTATTTTTAACAACCAGACCAATACCTTGTATTCAAGGCACTAGCCCGCATCCACCGGCGTCACCGCCACATTCATCCGCTTCACTTGTCCCTTCTTAATCGTCACGGTTCTTTCTGCATCGATATTCGCACTTTGTACAGAGATGTAGTAGGTTCCACCAAGCAGTTTAGTAAACGTCACGCCTCCACGGCTTTGGGTAATCCTGGAAGCCACCGGATTAATGTTGTTAGAACGCTCTTCTTCTGACCAGTACAGAGAAACTTGTACATTCTGGTAGGTATCCGGACCACCGCATTGCTCGGCTGTATGCGAGGCAGCATCCGTCACCTGAACGGTCAGCATCGCAAATTCAGGATTTAATTCCGGACTGTGGTCGCTTTTTTCACAGCTAAACAATAAACCGATGGATAAAAAGAGAAGTGAGTAAATCCATTTTTTCATAGCTAAAAATATTTATGGGTGTAAGGAAAGTGGTCAATGTTGTAGGTTCAGTGACTAAGTGAAAATATGTTCTTCCTAAAATACGAAAAATAATCAGACTATTTCTACAGTGATCTTTTTTCCGCTCACTGTGACATAAATCAAATAAGCAGAAGCTAAGAATTTATAAATTTACCTCAATTTCAATACCAAAAACTCCATTCATGGACAAGAAACAACTCAAGCAGGATGCACTTCATTATCATTCCAAGGGGCGCCCCGGAAAAATTGAAGTCATTCCCACCAAAGAAACTGATACACAGCGAGATTTATCCTTAGCATATTCACCTGGCGTGGCCGAGCCTTGCCTGGCCATCGAACAGGACAAAGAAAATGCCTATAAATATACAGCCAAAGGAAACCTGGTGGCCGTCATCAGCAACGGGACTGCCGTACTAGGATTAGGTGACATCGGCCCTGAGGCCAGCAAGCCGGTTATGGAGGGCAAAGGCCTGCTGTTCAAGATCTATGCTGACATAGACTGCTTCGACCTCGAGCTGGACACCAAGGATGTTGATGAATTCGTCCGTACCGTCAAAATACTGGAACCTACCTTTGGAGGGATCAACCTGGAAGATATTTCAGCCCCCAGTTGCTTTGAGATCGAGGAACGTTTGAAAAAAGAATTGAACATTCCCGTCATGCACGACGACCAGCATGGCACCGCCATTATTAGCGGTGCAGCCCTCCTGAATGCGCTGGAACTAGTGGATAAAAAAATTGAGGATGTGAAAATTGTAGTGAGTGGTGCCGGAGCCTCTGCCTGTTCGTGTACCAGGATCTATAAATCCTTGGGGGCAAGCCCAGAGAACATTTTCATGTATGATAGTAAAGGCCTGCTCCATCCGGAACGCAATAATCTCGACGGCCAAAAAGAAGAGTTCATCAACGGCGCAGTACCTTCCGATACTTCTTTGGCCGATATTATGGAAGCAGCAGATGTATTCATCGGCCTCTCCCGGGGCGGCATACTCCAAGCTGAGATGGTCAAAAAAATGGCCGATGATCCCATTATTTTCGCCATGGCTAACCCCAACCCCGAAATCACTTATGAAGAAGCCAAAGAAGCCCGGCCCGATTGCATCATGGCAACCGGACGCTCCGACTACCCCAACCAGGTCAATAATGTGCTCGGCTTTCCTTTCATCTTCCGCGGAGCACTAGACGTCCGCGCTTCCGAGATCAATGAAGAAATGAAACTGGCTGCCGTGCGTGCCCTGGCAAATCTGGCAAAAAAACCCGTCCCGGATATCGTTAACATGGCTTACGGCAATATTAACCTTAAATTCGGCAAAGACTATATCATTCCTAAGCCCGTCGATCCCCGACTGATCACTACCGTGGCTCCGGCTGTCGCAAAAGCTGCAATGGATACCGGCGTCGCCCAGGCGTCCATCACAGACTGGGAGACTTACCAACTCGAGCTGGACCGACGCCTCGGCAATGACAATACCATCTCTAAGATCATTGAAACGCAAGCCAAACAAGATCCTAAAAAAGTGGTCTTCGTGGATGCTGAAAATGTCACCGTACTGAAGGCGGTGCAAGTTGTGATAGAAGAAAAAATTGCCCATCCGATTCTTTTGGGCAATCGCGAGAGGATCAAAAGCCTCATTAAAGAAAATGAACTCCCTCTTTTAGAGGTGCCCATTATCGACCCGACAAATGTTTCCGATCCGACGGTAAAAGCAACTCATTCATTGTATAGCCAGAAGTTTTTTGAAAAAAGGAAACGGAAGGGCATAACCCTGCACGAAGCCACTGACATCATGAACAGCCGCAGCTATTACGGTGCCATGATGGTAGAGAACGGCGATGCCGACGCCATGATCGGTGGGCTCACCAAAAAATATCCCTATACCCTTCGTCCGGCTCTTCAGATCATCGGGCCCCGGGAAGGCGTCGGCCGGGTAGTCAGTATGCACATCGTCGTTACCCGGCACGGGCCACTCTTCCTGGCTGACACCACCATCAATCATCACCTGACGGCCATCGACATTGCCGATTACACCGAACTGGTGGCAGAAGAAGTAAAAGCACTCAACATCGATCCGCGGATTGCCTTGGTGACTTATTCCAACTTCGGTTCTGTCCGCAACGGAGAATCCGCTAAACTGATGTGCCAGGCCGCCTCCATCCTGCGAAAAAAACGCCCCGACTTGCAGATCGACGGTGAAATGCAGGCTCACCTGGCACTCAACCCGGAACTGCGCAAACAATTTTATCCCTTCTCGACCCTGGGCAACAAGAGAGCCAACGTTCTGATCTTTCCCAATCTTTCTTCCGCCAATATTTCCTACAACCTGCTCAATGAAACGGCCGGATTGGGAATCATCGGTCCAATTTTATTGGGATTGAAAAAACCGGTCCATGTTTTACAATTAGGCTCCAACGTCAACCAGATCGTCAGCATGGTAGGCGTCGCTGTTATGCATGCACAGCGAAAAGGATAAAGCTTAAAAAAATCCGGAAAAACCCTTAAATTGAGGCAACCACTAATTAAAAATGAGGCTGTCTCAAAAGACCTACGGCCTTTTTCGACAGCCAATAATATTTCTTTGGGAGGTATTTAATTATCAAAAACTTCGTTTTTGATAATTAAATACCTCCCAAAAAGAAAATTATTTGGCGGCGAATAACGACGAAGGAGTTATGAGACGCCCTCATTACCAACCAAATATGCCATGCAAAAAATCTTCAACTATATCGACGGGCAGCTCGTGCCGCCGGTCAGCACTCAATTTCTGGATGTTTATCAACCTGCTACCGGCCAGGCTTATGCCCAGGCGCCTGATTCTAATGAGCAGGACATAGAACAGGCCGTTCAAGCTGCTCAAAAAGCTTTTCCCGCTTGGTCAGCCAAGAGCAATGAAGACCGCCATGCCATCCTGATGAATATTTCGAGGAAAATAGAGGAAAGATTGGATGAGCTAGCGCTGGCTGAGTCCAAGGACAATGGCAAACCCCTCTGGTTAGCCAAAATGGTAGATATCCCACGAGCCAGCTCCAATTTCCGGTTTTTTGCTACGGCTATTATGCAGTTTGCCAGCGAATCACATGCTATGAGTGGACAGGCTATTAATTATACTTTACGGCAACCTCTTGGGGTGGTAGGCTGTATTTCGCCCTGGAATCTTCCGCTCTACCTGTTTACCTGGAAGATTGCCCCTGCCTTGGCAGCCGGGAACACGGTGGTAGCCAAGCCTTCGGAAGTGACCCCCATGAGTGCTTTCATCCTGTCTGAAATATGCATTGAAGCCGGCCTCCCAGCAGGAGTCCTCAACATCGTTCATGGCCAGGGGCCGCAAACGGGCGCTGCCATGAGTTCCCATCCTGCTATCAAGGCTATCTCCTTCACTGGCAGTACACGAGTAGGTAAGGAAATCGCTTCCGTAGCCGCGCCTCTGTTCAAAAAGCTTTCTCTGGAGATGGGTGGCAAAAATCCGAATATCATCTTTGCCGACTGCAACTACGATAAAATGTTAAAAACCACCCTGCGTTCCTCCTTCGCCAACCAGGGTCAAATTTGTCTTTGTGGGTCCAGGGTTTATGTGGAAGAATCAATCTATGAACGCTTCAAAAAGGACTTTGTGGCCAAAGCTGCTCGAATGAAGGTCGGCGATCCCATGGACCCCAACACCAAAGTAGGGGCTGTCGTATCCAAAGTGCATTTTGAAAAGATCCTTTCTTATATTAAGTTAGCCAAAGAGGAAGGAGGCCGGATTCTGGCAGGCGGCCGTGCTGTGCAACCGAAAGGATTGGAGAATGGCTGGTACGTCCAGCCCACCATCATAGAAGGTCTTGATAATCATTGCCGAACCAATCAGGAAGAAATATTCGGCCCCGTGGTTACGATTACCCCTTTTAAAACAGAAGAAGAAGCGCTACAGCTAGCCAACGATAGCCAGTACGGCCTGTCGTGTACCATCTGGACGGAGAACCTCAGCCGTGCCCATCGCCTGGCTGAAAATATACAGTCTGGTATCATCTGGGTCAACACCTGGCTACTCCGCGACTTGCGTACGCCTTT
>JAUIKE010000265.1 GCA_030430845.1 Bacteroidia bacterium
TGAGGTGAGCCACTCGTTTTTTTGATCTGTCAAAGAACTTTGTTTTATCCCTTGGGATAAATGGGCTTTTTGTGTTTGAGAGTTAAAAAAAGTGTCAACTACTTTTGGCAGCATGTGAAACATGCCTGTTTTTTAGAGAAAAACGAAGTTTTTCTCTAAAAAACACCCCTTAAAGAAATATTATTGGCTGGCGAATAAGGCTGAAAGACTTATGAGACAGCCTCACATCCAACATCCAATTACGAAGTATGAAACCAATTATCCTTCTCTTTTCATTTTTGCTTTTTCTGGCTTCCTGTCAAACGCTCCCTACTGCTGATCTGATTCTCTCAGGGGGGATGATCCATGATGGAAGTACCAGTGAGCCTTTTCAGGGAGACATCGTTATTCAGGGAGACTCGATCATTTTTGCCGGTCCCTCCGATGATCATAATTATACAGCAGTAAAAACCATAGATGTGGAAGGCTATACTGTAGCGCCCGGTTTTATTGATCCACACACCCATGCTGATCGTCTCCTGCGAGATAGTGCTGAGCGTGCTAATCTCCCTTATTTATATCAGGGGGTGACCACTATTTTTGTAGGGAGCGATGGTAGAGGCCCTCTTAAGGTGGCAGAACGATTGGATGGATATGAAAACCTAGGCGTCGGAACTAATATTGCGGTGTATATTGGACATGGAAGTATTCGCCAGGCTATCCTGGGAGCAGAAGACCGTCCTCCGACTGAAGAAGAGCTGGCAACGATGAAGGCTATGGTCGCCCAGGGGATGGAAGAAGGAGCCATGGGCTTGTCGGCCGGATTATACTACTTCCCGGCCAGCTTTGCGGAAACAAAAGAAGTAATCGAACTGGCAAAAGTTGCTGCTGACTATGGTGGGGTGTATGATGTTCATATGCGCGACGAAAGCACCTATAATATAGGGCTACTCAATGCAGTGAGAGAAACGGTAGAAATAGCCAAACAAGCCAATATCCACGGCAACATTGCCCATATTAAAGCACTAGGAGTAGATGTTTGGGAGCAAAGTGATGAGATTATTCGCATAGTTGATTCTGCTCGTACAGCCGGCATCTCTGTTTCTGCCGATCAATACCCTTACAATGCGTCCAGTACAGGACTTGCGGCCGCCCTTGTGCCACGCTGGGTTCAAGCCAATGATACAGAATGGACGCGTAAATTCAGCAACTCAATACTCCTGCCAAGAATAAAGGAGGAAATGACGGAGAATCTGAGAAAAAGAGGTGGGCCTTCTGCTATCCTGCTTTCTGTTCCTTATGCCGATAGTATCAAAGGCTACACTTTGGAAGAATTATCCGGGCGCTGGAATATGGAGCCGCTGGATGCTGCCATCGAAGTGCTGAAGAACGGAGGCTCCTCTATCGTTTCATTTAATATGCAGGAATCAGATATCCGCAATTTAATGGCACAGCCCTGGGTGATGACCAGCTCCGATGGTGGTACTGGACACCCTCGCTTGTATGGTAGCTTCCCGAGAAAAATAAGAAAATACGTCTTTGAAGATAAAGCGCTCAGCCTCGCGGAAATGATTCATCGGAGTACCGGCCTGACAGCCACTACGCTTAAAGTACCCCAAAGAGGTTTCCTCAAGCCTGGTTTCAAGGCGGATGTCATCGTTTTCAAACCCGAAGAAGTAAAAGACATGGCTACCTTCGAATCTCCAGCTGAATTGGCAGTAGGTATGGAATACGTGATCGTGAATGGCCGGCCGGCCATTGAAAAAGGAGATTATACGGGAGCCATCGCCGGGCAAATGGTCACAAACAAAAAATAATTGCAAACCACTGCATTTGCGAAATCCGCGCAATCTGCGTGCAAAACAGCACCATCATGAATAAAGAAGCGATAACACTGTTTTTAAGTATTATCCTAACTAGCTTTTCTATTACCGCCCAACAAATCAAAGTCCTCGTTCCCGATCGGGTTTTCGATGGCGAACAAGTCCACGAAGGCTGGGCCGTACGGGTGGAAGGCAACCTAATTGCCGCAGTGGGCCCCGCTAAAGAAATCCTTCAGGGATACCGGGGGATACCGACCGAACTTCCCGGCACTACTTTAATGCCCGGTATGATCGAAGGGCATTCTCATGTGTTACTCCATCCCTATGATGAGGTTTCCTGGAACGATCAGGTGCTGAAAGAATCTCCGGCCGAGCGAGCAATCCGAGCTGCGCTGCATGCCGAAGCCAACCTGATGGCCGGCTTTACAACTATCCGCGACCTGGGCAGTGAAGGTGCCGGCTATGCCGATGTGGGGGTCAAACAATCCATCGAAAAAGGCATTATTGCCGGCCCAAGGATGCTGGTGGCCGGCCCGGCAATTGTGGCTACAGGAAGCTATGGCCCCAAGGGTTTTGCCCCGCATGTAAAAGTGCCGCTGGGAGCCCATGAGGCAGATGGAATTGACAATCTTATTCGGGAAGTCCGCCGACAGATCGGGGGCGGAGCGGATATCATAAAGGTGTACGCCGATTACCGCTGGGGACCCAATGGAGAGGCTATGCCGACTTTTACCCAACAAGAGCTGGGAATTATAGTAGAAGTAGCGAACAGTAGCGGCCGGCCCGTTGTGGCCCATGCCGCCACAGCTGAGGGCATGCGCCGGGCTGCCAGGGCAGGGGTGCAAACCATTGAGCATGGAGACGGCGGTACGCCGGATGTATTCCAATTGATGGCTGATAGGGGAGTGGCTTTATGCCCAACCCTGGCTGCGGGGGATGCCATCTTGCAATACAATGGCTGGAAAAAGGGAGAAGAGGCTGATCCACCAAGGATTGTGCAAAAGAAGAAAAGTTTTATGCAGGCACGAGAGGCCGGTGTGGCTATCGTAGCCGGCGGCGATGTCGGTGTTTTTACACATGGCACCAACGCACGTGAGTTGGAAATGATGGTTGAATACGGAATGAATACTACGGACGTTTTGAAGGCAGTCACTTCTGGGAATGCTAAGATTTTGCAATTAGAAGGCTTAGGACAGTTAAAAGAAGGTTTTACTGCTGACATCATTGCTGTGGAAGGGAAGCCCGAACAAGATATTCGAGCTTTGAGAAAAGTGGTGATGGTGATGAAAAATGGGGAAGTATATAAGAAATAAGGATCTTAGGCGGTAAAATCTTTATTTCTTATTGTCCCCGCAATTGCAAGTCAAATTATTAGCATACACCTGTTTTTCCAACTTAAACCCTTTTCTGTAGGGATACCCTCCTCCAATGCCCAGATTCTCGGACCGGATGGTGTATAGACAATCGAATGACAGGATACTTTCCTTCTCCTTTAAGGTATTGGGATCACAAAAAGGGTTAGGGATTTTGGCGCAATCCGTTTTGGTGAGGTCGCTCAATACGTTTTCGAGTAAGTGAGAGAGATCAATGTTGTATTTTTCTACTAAGCTTTGATTAACATCACTGACATACCGCCCGTTGGGTTCACCCAAACGAAAGATGGAATCTCCTCGTATTTCAATGGTACTGATGAAAAAAGAATGGACTGTTGCTACTTTCCTGAATTCCGCTTGTTTTTCAAATTCCAAAGACTTGAATGCTTTGGTGTATTGCTTTGTACTGTTGTCGAAGTATTTGGGCGAAAGGGGTGTTCTTTCGGTATCCAACCAGACTTCATTAACTAAATATTCGTATGCGAACAAAACGTTCCCCTTGCCATATGTTAGGTTATTGCGCGCCACCTTCATCCGCACATCTGCGCTTTTAGCCAAATAATACAGACCTGGTTTTTTATCAGGTATGGGGAGCTTGTAAGTTTTATTCAAAGACCAGATTCCTTCATAGGCACTTCCCGGGCAATAGTCCTGAACCTCTGATTCTTTTAAATAAGGGCTTTGAAATGCAGATTTTTGAGCGAATTCGAAGTCAAAGTAAGTAGAAAGGGGATGTTGTGATGCAATGGGGCTTTCAAAAGATTTCTTTGTTCCAAAAGCTAAAAAGGAAAGAAGCCCTCCCAGAAAAAGAGCGCCGATCGCGATCCCAAAATGGACTTTTGAGCGCTTCCTTTGCTGATTATGGGAGGCACTCAGTTTGTGTTCTAATTCTTTCTGCTGCTCAAGTAAGGCCGCCTGCTTTTGGGTGAGTTCATCCAACTCAAGAAGCCGGTCTACATTATCGATGGACCGGATATACATTCCTTCAGTAGCGGTTCCATAGATTAGCTTGGTAAATTGACTATTGCTGATACACAGATCTTTAGCGATTTGACCGAATGAAGTCAATCCAAAATTGGAGGTCTGTTTATCCCAAACACCGTATTTTTCCTCCAGTTTTTTAATAAATTTTTCCTGAAAGTTTTGATCCATCTATTCGATCTTGCTGGCATTAAATTCTCCAAGGTGTAAAATTTTGTAAAATAGGTTTTTACAAAATTTAATCTCAGTATTTTTGTTAAAGTCAAAATAAGTTTGGAGCTTCACTCCGACGCTCGACCTAATATCATGTAAATCTTGAAATTATAAAAATGATCCTATTCTATTAGTCCGCTCAAAAATAGGGTCCAAGTCATGAAAAAGCCTAGAAATGAAGCAAAAGTGTATTCTCTGGATAGGGGCCGTACTGCTTATCGGAAGTCTGTCCGCCCAGTCGACCGCTCCCAAGCGAATTTTATTTGTGGGCAATAGTTATACCTATTTTTGGAATCTGCCACAGCATGTGGCACTTCTTGCTAAAGAAGGCGGAGTAGATTTACACACCCAACAATCCACAGCCGGAGGCGTTAATTGGGGACAGCACCTTAGAGGTGAAAAGGAACTCAAAACACAGGAATTGATCAAAGAAGGAGACTTCGATATAGTGGTGCTGCAAAACCACAGTATGTCAGCCTTTGACAGGCCCGATAGCTTAATGCATTTCGGACATATCCTGAATGAATTAATTAAACAAAAAGGTGCAGAGACTTACCTTTACATGACGTGGGCCAGGGAATGGGATCCCTATATGCAGCCTGAGATAGCCAAACAATATTCTGAATTAGCAAAGAAGATTAATGCAAAGTTAGTGCCTGTGGGGCTGGCCTGGCAGCGAGCCCGGGCACTTCGGCCTGGATTTCCCCTTTATGATGAGGACCGAAGTCACCCTTCTCCATTAGGGACATACCTGACTGCTTGTATGTTTTACAGAGTTTTTACGGGGAAATCTCCTGTGGGATTAAGTGAGAGATTGGTTTTTGAAGATAAAAAAGGCGAAAAATTATATATCAATATTCAATCGAAAGAGAATGCTTTATTCTGTCAAAAAGTAGTGGATGACATTTTTACAGAAGGGAATTTTTGAGTTGATATGGTGTTGATTACCAGTCTAATGAGTTTTTATATGAAGTAAAGAAATAAAAAAAAATATTCGTTTGAATTCACAAAATAAAAAATTGCGTATATTTCTGACCTAACAAATTTTATCATAAAAAACATCATAAATAAGAAAGCGAATTAGTCAATTGATTCGTTTTGCATAATAATCCTCAAGTGAACATATCTTAAAGAAGAACGGCATTTTAAATTTGACGCTCGGACGAAAAAGACTCTTTTCTCTCCTTTTCAAATGATAAATCCGTTCATTGATCCCTCAAATATTTTCAGCTCGACCCTTGGTTAGCAGGGTCTGGACAGAAAGAATATAGCCTCACACAAGTCAGTAGAATTATCGCTCGCTTGCTTAGAGATCATTGTAGAACCGCGTGCAGAGTAAGTTAATATTATTCCTTTGTCGGAAAATCATATTAATCAACTTCAATGTTCGGGGTAGGCAGGGCTCTAATTGAGGGAGTTTAATATTATTAAAAAAGACATATGCGGTATCAAAGGATATCGAATTCCAAAGTTTTTTTCTAATGTATTCAACAAAAACTTGAGTTTATGAAGCTTAGAATGACATTTTTGTTGTGCTTCCTGGTCATGGGTTTTATGGCCACGGCACAAAAAACGGTTACAGGTACCATTACCGATACAAATGGGGATGCTGTAATCGGAGCAACTGTACTTATAGAAGGTACTACTACGGGGACTGCCACAGATTTTGAAGGTAAATATTCACTTAATGTTCCTGGTGATAATTCGGTACTTGTATTTTCTTATACGGGATATAAGGAAGTAAAGATGACAGTTGGTGCTCGGACTACTATCGATCTTGTAATGGAAGCCAATGTGGAAATTTTAGACGAAATAGTCGTTAGTGCCCTGGGGTTTGAAGTCAAAAAAGATGAACTCGGTTCTACTGCTTCGGTGGTTAGTTCGGATGATGTGGTTCGCTCAGGAGAAACCGGCGTTATTAATGGTTTATCCGGTAAGGCGGCCGGGGTAAGAATTATCCGTGCGAATGGCGACCCCGGTGCAGGCTCTAATATTCAGATCCGTGGGGCCAACACCATCAAAGGGGATGGTTCGCCACTGATCATTGTAGATGGAGTTCCGATCAGTAATGAAACGATTTTTGGGGGAGGTAACAACGTTACCGGTGGCTCTTTCGGTGGGGTTTCCCAACAGTCACGCCTCAATGACATTAACCCTGCTGATATCGAATCTATCCAAATCTTGAAAGGTGCCTCTGCCGGTTCTTTGTGGGGGTCCAGAGCGGCAAATGGTGTGATCGTTATTACCACTAAGAAGGGATCTGCGGGAGGACTTAAGGTAGGATATGATTTTTCTTATTCTATTGATGAGATCAACCTAAAGCACCCTTTACAGACGTCTTATGGCCAAGGTAATGATGGAACTTGGAGAAATAACGCCCGGGATGCCTGGGGAGATAAAATTGCCGATCGTTCCGGCGGACCGGATGCCGTAAATTCAGCCGGGGGCTTTTTCCGTGCTGCTGATGGTACCGAGTACTATCCCATTACACAGAAAAACTCAAGAGAAATATATACCGACCGAAACTTCGATGACGTTTTCCAAACGGGTAATTTCGCACAGCATAACCTTTCTTTGTCAGGCGGTGGTGATAAGGGAACTTTCTTTGTCAGTATGGGAGCCCTAAATCAGGAAGGGATCATTCAGAATAGTGATTATTCTCGCTATAATGCCCGTTTTAATGCCAGATACCGTTTCAATGAATGGTTGAGTACGGAATTCAATTCCTCTTACGTCTCCACTAATTCTAACCGGATCCAGCAAAACTCGAATGTGAGTGGTTTTTATCTTGGATTATTGCGAACACCACCGGATTTTGACAACTCGGATTATATAGGGGACTACATATCACCTTCCGGCGAGATCACTCCGCTGCGTCACCGCTCTTACCGTCGTTCCAGAGGAGAGACCGGCAACCCAACCTATAACAACCCATTGTGGACGACTAACGAGCAGGAAAGTAGTTCTGCAGTCGATCGCTTTACCTTTGCTACTGAATTAAATGCGGATCCTACGACTTGGTTGCGTTTGACACTTAGAGGGGGTATTGATGATTATAAAGACTACCGGACGTATTTCTTTCCACAATTTAGTTCTTCTGACCGTAGTCCGGGGGTCTTCGTAGAAGATATCATTGACCGAACGGAATTGAACCTGGATGGGATTGCACGAGGAAGTTTCAGGCTCAACAGCCAGATCGGATTAAATGCGACGGTTGGTTTTAACGTCAACGACCGCCAGCGTCAGTTTAACTCTACTAACCTGACGGGCTTCGCTGTGAATTCACGGCAGCGCACCTTTGACCTGAATACGGATCCTGGCGCAACAGTTGTTAGTCGTACGCAGCGCAACATACGCACCAATCGCGGATATGTAATCTTGAACTTTGATTTATTTGACGAACTATTCATAAATGGATCTTATACCGGTGAAGCGGCTTCTTCTGTGGATGGCACCTTCTTTTATCCGTCTGTGGATATGGCCTGGCAGTTCAAAGATCGTTTGTTTCCCGATCTGGCTTGGTTGACCTTTGGTAAGCTGAGGGCTTCCTGGGGGCAGGTAGGGGTTGCTCCGGATCCACACCGTCGTGATGTAGTAGCCGAAACAGGCTTTAACTACAGTACTTATTCTGACGAATTGCAAGTTGCGCGTTTAGGAGGAGGTTTCCGCCTTGATGACGACCAGGGTAATCCTAATATTAAGCCGGAGATCAAAACCGAGTGGGAAATCGGAGCCGACTTTAGATTATTCCGCGACAAGCTAGGCCTTACTTTCACTTACTACCAAAATGAGATCAAAGACCTGATCTTTGATCTTCCTGCTACTCCTTCTTCTGGTGTAGATGTGATTTATACCAATGGTGGAAGAATGCAAAATAAGGGTATCGAGCTGGATTTGACTTACCAACTGGTGGAATCCAATGATTGGAATATTAACCTTTTCGCCAATTTCAACCGCAACCGCAACGAGGTGCTGGAACTACAGGGAGTTGATATTATCCAATTGTCCGGTTCGTCTACCATTAGTTCTAATGCGATTGCCGGCCAGCCATTTGGTGCTATTTGGGGCTCCAAAGCCGTTCGGAATGCTGATGGAAGCTTATTCCTGGATGATAACGGCTTCCCTGTTACAGATACGGAATTAGGCTTGATAGGGGATCCCAATGCTAAGTGGAGAGGCGGAGCCGGCTTTGAGGTAAGTTGGAAGAACTTTACACTGAATACACTGATCGAGCACTCTCAGGGAGGTATTTTTGCAGATCGTACGCGGATCGTATTGTATGCCATCGGCACACACGGTGATACGGGTAATGAAGTAACGCTAACTCAGGATGTGAAAAATGTGAACGGTGATGTATTTACTGCCGGTACTACTTTAAGAGGTAATATTGTAGACTGGGGAGCCGGTCCTGTCCTCTTAGATGAAGAATGGTATACCACTCGTGGTGGTGGTTTCGGCTCTGGGGTTGTTTATGACTTACTGTTTCCAGACGCCACCTGGACCCGTCTGCGTGAATTATCCCTAAGCTATCGTCTGAACAGCCAATGGCTGAAGGAAAAGATTTCTTTGAGCAATATTACTATAAGCATCACCGGTCGTAACCTGGCTCTTTGGACGGATGTTGTTGGTATTGATCCGGAGACCAATGTAGACGGTGTAACCAATGGTTTGGGTATCGATTATTTCACCAATCCGGGTACCAAGTCTTGGATATTTGGCCTGAAAGCTAACTTTTAATGGTAGAAAGTTGAAAGTAGAAAGATAGCTTCTAGTGCTAATTATTAGATACTGGCAG